>JAIRPA010000148.1 GCA_031257235.1 Burkholderiales bacterium
CGGACGCACCTTTGACATGCGCCGGAGGAAGATGATCAAATTTTTCGATTTCAGGAAAGCTAATATCTATTTGCGGTTTTCCGGTGGCGCGACGCGCTTTGATCAGCATGGGCAAACGGTGCAAGGTTTGGGGTCCAAAGACTAAATCCACATAAGGCGCGCGACGAATGATCGTCAACCCTTCTTGCGACGCCACACAACCTCCGACCCCAATCAACATATCGGGACGAGTTTGTTTGATTAAACGCGCGCGCCCCAAATCGTGAAAGACTTTTTCCTGCGCTTTTTCGCGCACCGAGCAGGTGTTAAAAAGGGCAATATCGGCTTCTTCGATGTGTTCGGTCAAGGTGACGTTTTCTTCGTCCATCAGTAAATCGGCAATGCGCGATGAATCGTATTCGTTCATCTGGCAACCAAATGTTCTCAAGTATAATTTTTTCATGGGTGAATAAAGGTCATCGGTGAAAGACACGCCTTTTGTCGCGCGTCATCGGCTGTATTATAATCGCAAAGCCTTTTGTGGCATGGTCTTATCGTAAGACTGACTCTGGTTTGAAACCCCGCCCTTTAGGGCGGTGCGAAGGCCGGAACCTCGGCCTGGAAGTCCGGGGTTTCGACCGTAGCTACTTGGGAGGGGTGCAAACCCCTTCCAAGTTCGTTCACAGCGACAGGCATGAATGCCTGTCGCTAATTAGTTGCTCACATTTCATGCCGTCTCCTGAAACTTTACTTTTATTTTTAAGCGCGGCGGTTTTGGTCACGCTGGCGCCGGGTCCGGATAACCTGATGGTCATCGGGTTATCCATGGCGCGCGGGCGACGTGCGGGCATTGCGTTTGGCGTAGGTTGCGGTATCGGGTGTTTGTCGCACACCTTGTGGGCGGTGTTGGGTGTTGCCGCCATGATTGCCGCTCATCCCAACGCATTTTTATTGTTGCGCGTCATAGGCGCGGCGTATCTTTTTTGGTTGGGCGGCAACGCGATTGCCGCGACCTTCAAGCGGCAGTCTGCGCCGCAGGGTAACGCGCCGATTTCGGAGACGTTTTATCGCGCCGGCGCGGTCAAGCTCTTTATTCGCGGCATGATTGCCAACGCAATCAACCCGAAAGTCATTTTGTTCTTTCTTGCCTTTTTGCCGCAGTTTGTGGTTGCCGACCGCGGCAATGCCGCCGGTCAAATGGCGGTGTTTGGCGTGATTTTTACCCTTCAAGCCGCGCTCATTTTTGCCGGCATTGCCGCCGCCGCGGGGACGTTGGGTGAAAAGTTGCAAAAAAACCCTAAGGTGGGATGTTGGCTCGATCGCATCGCGGGGATGGTGTTTATCGCGCTCGCCATCAAACTTTTGATTTAAGTCTAAAGCCTTCTTTGCAAAACACGGTTAACCCCCGACCCGCGTCGATGATTGGGCAAGCCTTGCCCCATCATCGGCGGAAACGTTCTCGTTACCCGACGCAAACGGAGTGGTCATGTGGAGCGCGTTTAAGAGGGAAATTCTCACGCCGTTTTGCTGGGCGTACACTTTATGATTCAACATCACTTTTTTAACGTAGTCTCGCGTTTCGTCAAAAGGGATGGTTTCAACCCAAATGTCGCCGTCGGTATTGAAATCGGCCTGCCAACGTCGGGCGCGGTGCGGTCCCGCGTTGTACGCACCGGCGGCAAGTGCCACCGAATCCCCAAACTCGTCTAAGCAATAGCGCAAATAAAACGCGCCTAACGAGAGGTTGACGCCGGGGTCTTTCAATTGCGAAACGTTATAGGAAGAGATCGACAACTGCTTGGCGACCCAGCGCGCGGTGCCGGGCATCAACTGCATTAAACCCGTCGCGCCGGCGGAGGAAAAAATGTGCGGCACAAACCGTGATTCTTGTCGCGCGACGGCATAAAGCAAACTTTCATCTACCCCGTAACGGCCGGCGGCGGTTTTAAACGCTTCATTAAACGGCTTCGGAAAGCGAAACGCAAAATCATTGACGGGGGACGCGGACGGTTTTGGGGAGGCAGGCTTGCCGGTTCCCGGCGGGGAGGTCGTCGACGCGGTTTCTTCATCCCTGCCGCTGTCCGCCGCCGGGGCTTCTTCCACGGCGGGTTCGTGCGGCAATGTGTCATGGGGCAACTGCGGCGCGATCGTCAAAGGAATGCGTTCGACGGCGGCAATGGAGCGATCCAACAATCCTAAACGCGCCATGGCATCGGCGGCAACCATGAGATTTTCCGGGCTTTGTTTTGTGACAAACGCGCGCCATTCGGCCAACATCTCTTCGCGCAGTCCTAATTGATGAAGTTTGGCGATCCGTTGCACGGCAGGCGTTTTTAAGAGGGCGCGAACTTTATCTTCGGCAACAAGCGGCTTTTCCGTGGGGAGCGGAATATCGGCGTAGCCCAAACGCTCCAGAGACAATACGCCGTAAAACGATAATTCATGCGCGAGCGACAAATAGATTTTTTTGGCGGCGGCGACGGCATCGGCGGTTTTTTGTGCTTCAAGCGCTCGCGCGTACCAATAACGCCAAGTATCTTCGTTGCGCGTGTTTTCGGGCAAAAGGTCGATGGCGTTTTTGACGGCGGAAAAATCGCCGGCTTTCAACGCCGCGCGAATATTCCAAGTTCGGGATTTGACGGCAATCGGCGTGGCGCCGGCTTCCGAATAGAGTTTTAAAGCGTCAGGATGCGCCTGCCTTGCCGCGCGATACGCAAGCCTGCTGTTGCCGTAGGCGGCATCTTCCGGCGAAAAGCGGTCGCGGACGGAACGCCACACCGAGAGTGTTTGATCAAAGTCGCGTTGCGCCGCAATCTCAAGCGATAAAAACGCCAACTCGCGCGTGCCGACAAGCGCGGGTTTTGCCTGTTGCAGGTATTTAATCGGCTGACTTTCGGCGAGCTTAAAGGCGGCGGCATCGGCGCGCGCGTTTTCGGGCAGCCTCGCCCAAACACCGCGAGCGAGCGGCCACTTTCCGTTTTCAACCGCAAGGCGGAATCGCCCCAAAATATCCGCGACGGTCAAAACACCGTGTTCCTGCATCAAATCAAAAACCGGCGTACAGGCTTGAGATTGCGGATCGCCGGAAAACCACGTGGATTTTGTGGTGGACAATGCCGACACGCCTTCTTTTTGAAAGCGGTACATCACGCTCAAACAGAGCCATTCAACATCGGGGTTTTGAGGCGGCGCAAATTCCGCAAAGGCAACCCAATCATTAAGACTGCCCGCTTTTTTCTGCCACGCCGACAACATCGGCGAGATAAGCGGGGTGTCGGCGTTTTGGGTCAAAAATTGACTGACTTCATCTTGAAGGGAGGAAAGCGGGACTTTTTCAATCGCCGTTAATAGGCGGTAATACGTAAGATAAGGCTCTAAAACGTGACCGCGCGCGGATAAATACGTAAAAGCGGACAGGTCTTTTTTCTTGTAGGCGGCTTTTGCGGCAAGGATTGCGTCATCATCGCTCAACATCGCGGGTTTGGCGCTGATTTTGGCGTTACTTTTTTGAGTGGCGGAGGCTTTGGCGGCGTTGGTCTTGGATTTGGAGGCGGACGAGGTTTTCCCCGAGGAGGCGTTTCCCGGCTTTGACGCCGCTTGTGAGGCAGGCTTTTGAGCGGGCAGGGCGGATGCGTCCGGAAAACGGGCGGCAGATGCCGTTGCGCCGGGCAACACCCATCCCGCCGCCGTTAAAAAAGAGACCATGCAAAAGCATCGAAGAAATGTTCGGATTTTAGGCATAAAAAATATGAGGTTAAACGCAACGTCAATGGTGACAAACCCTCACATTATGCGTCATTCCGCGCGCGTTTGCTTCGCAAACTGCGCGCAGAATGACGGGCTCTGATTCCTGATCCCTGACTTCTGATGAACCCGTCAATAAAAAATCCGTCTTAAGGAAGGGTGAGGTCGTTTCCCTGATACGAACTTGCCGCCGTGATCCAATCGTCCGCTGTCCAGCTTGCGTAAAAGGGTATGGCATAAGATCGCGCGTGCCGCCGTCGCGCCTCCGCCACTATTGCTGCGCGGCGATCTTTGGAGAGATTCACCAAACGCTTTTGCGAGGTCTGCTCGATCAACTGCTGCATTTGTTCGTAAGTCAATGAATTGCTGTTTTGTGGTGTCGTATTCATAGTATTTAATATCCGGAAAATCTCGTGAAACCAAGGTGTAGGCTAATCTTAACATTTCGATAAGATTGAATTGAAAATCATCATCTTTCCATAAAAGCCGTTTGCCCGTGAATTGTTCTAACTCGACGCCGGTTAATCCGTAATTGACGTAATACTTATAAGTATTTGTATAAGGATCACAGGGTTGAAGGTGGGCGGTGGATTGATATTTCAGTGCCGAAGAAATCATGTTTTCCAGCCGCCGATAATACGCCATCGGAGAAAGCCCGGACGGGTCCACAATAAAAACTTTGTTGTTATTCCGTGCATACCCTGCCGCAATGGCGTAGATTGCCGAGCCTTGACTGATGCCCGGCAGAAAAGCCGCCACGTTGATCCAGACTTGATGCCCGTTATCCATCAAAAGAGCGATTTTGGTGTCCGGCGCGCGGAATATCCAGATGGCGGGAGAGGAGTTGTCCGTGTGCTTATAGACATCAAATCCGGGCGCAATCTCTTGGGTGATGCCGGTCAGCGTTTTGGACTTTGGCTTGGGATATTGAAAGACTTCATCAAAGCGCGCAAGATCAAGATACTTTTGGGTGATGAAGGCTTTAAGTTTGGTGTTGTCCGATTGGGTTGCCATTTTTTTGACGTAAGCGATGAAAGACATTGACGAAGCCCGGCAATGGGACGTGCCGGCGTTTGGGCGAAACTTTTTTGCAACGTGAGTGAGCAAAGACCCCAACCCCTCCGATCAAGATGAAGCGGTGTTGCCAAAGGAAAGGTTCAAGGCAAAGGGTCAGGCGGTCTTAATGATCGAAACACTATTATATAGTAAATAACCATATATTGCAATGGTATGCGTCGGGGTTGTCAAGAAATGTTTCGATTTTTTTGTGGGCGTGCGACAACATCAAGCCGTCGATGCGTGCAATGCCTTATCAGGCTCTCCTCTATTGTGATCCAAAGGGTTTTTGGGGCAGGTCAAACGGCAAGCCCTAAATTCACCTATAATCCAAAACTTCTCAACCCTAACCCAAGAAAGATCATGTCCAACAACTACCAAAAAGTTAAGTTTTTCAGTGGCGAAAACATTCCGTTGGAGCTACACAAAGCGCGCATCGTACAAAAATTGTTTTTAGTTCCCATCGAACGTCGTTTGGAAGCGTTGAAAGAAGGAGGTTTTAATACTTTTGGGCTTCAAACCACAGACATATTTCTCGATATGATTACCGACAGCGGCACGAACGCCATGAGCGATAACCAGCTGGCCGCGATGATGCGGGCGGATGACGCTTATGCGGGTTCGCAAAGTTATGTTCGGATGCAAAAAGCGGTGGAAGACGTGTTGGGCAAAAAATATTTGCTTCCGGCGCATCAGGGGCGTGCCGCGGAAAACATTCTTGCCTGCGCGTATGTTAAAAAAGGCAGTGTGATTCCGATGAATTACCACTTTACGACGACGTTGGCGCACATCACTCAATACGGGGGCGGGATTGAAGAATTGCTTTACGATGAGGCTTATGTCATCAACAGCTCGCATCCTTTCAAAGGCAACATGAATTTAGAAAAGCTGGAAGACTGCATCAAGCGGCACAGCGCGGCAAACATTCCTTTTATTCGCATGGAAGCCTCCACCAACTTAATCGGCGGACAACCCTTTTCTGTGGAGAACCTCCGCGCCGTTCGGGCGATTGCCGATAAATACAACATTCGATTGGTGTTGGACGCGAGTTTGATGGGTGAAAACGCCTGGTTGGTCAAGCAACGCGAGCCGGAGTTTCACCATACCGGAATGGCGGACATCATCCGAACCATGACGAATCTAGCCGATATTGTTTATTTTTCGGCGCGTAAATTAAGCTCTTCGCGCGGCGGCGGCATTTGTACCAACGACCTCAAAGTTTATAAAGAGTTAGAGCCGTTGGTGCCGCTTTTTGAAGGCTTTCTGACCTACGGCGGGATGTCGGTTCGTGAAATTGAAGCCATTGCGGTCGGGTTGTATGAAACGTGGGACGAAAACATGATTTGTCAAAGTCCGCAATACATCGAATACTTGGTCAACAGCGCGGTGGCCAAGGGCGTGCCGATGGTCACGCCGCCCGGCGTCTTAGGCGCCCACGTCAACGCCCGGGGGATTTGTTCGCACATTCCCAAAACGCAATACATCGCCGGCGCGTTTGCCGCGGCGTTTTTCCTGATTTCCGGGGTTCGCGGCATGGAACGCGGTTCTCTTTCCAATCAACGCGACGAATACGGCAACGAAACGTTTGCCGATATGGAGCTTTTGCGTTTGGCGGTGCCGCG
This sequence comes from Burkholderiales bacterium, assembly GCA_031257235.1. Taxonomy (GTDB): domain Bacteria; phylum Pseudomonadota; class Gammaproteobacteria; order Burkholderiales; family Casimicrobiaceae; genus UBA931. Next base: position 6,402 of record JAIRPA010000148.1, read on the forward strand.
TCGCGTGTTCACCCTCTCGCAAATTAAGTATGTGGTGGACAGGCTCGATTGGCTGACTCAAAACAGCCGATTGATCGGCGGGTTAAAGTTCGTTTACGAGCCGCCGGTGCTTCGCTTTTTCATGGGGCGTTTAGAGCCTATCGGGGATTGGCCGCAAAAGCTGATCGCCAAGTTTAAAGAAGACTTTGGGGATAGTCTTTAATTGAGGGCGAGGCTTGCCTCGCCCTTGCTATAATCCGTCATTCACACTTTTGTGGCAGGCGGGGTTATGGTGGATTATTTACAAAAGATTTTAACGGCGAGGGTGTACGACGTGGCGGAAGAAAGCGCCTTGGACAAAATGCCCGCGCTTTCGGAACGTTTGGGCGTTTCGGTGTGGTTGAAACGCGAAGACCAACAGTCCGTTTTTTCATTCAAATTACGCGGTGCGTACAACAAAATGGCGCACTTGTCCGATGCCGAAAAAAGTCGCGGGGTCATTGCCGCGTCGGCGGGCAACCATGCACAAGGCGTGGCGCTTTCTGCCCGCAAGATGCAGTGCCGCGCGATGATCGTGATGCCGGAAACCACGCCGCAAATCAAAATCACCGCGGTGGCCAACTTAGGCGCGCAAGTGGTGCTTTCAGGCGAATCGTATTCAGACGCGCAAGAACACGCCACCCGCCTGCAGGCGGAAACCGGGGCCACCTTTATTCACCCTTACGACGACCCCGACGTGATCGCCGGACAAGGCACCATCGGCATGGAGATTTTGCGTCAGCATCAGGGCAAGATCGCGGCGATTTTTGTGCCGATCGGCGGCGGCGGGTTGATTGCCGGCATCGCCGCTTACGTCAAGCGCGTGCGTCCCGAAATTAAAGTCATCGGCGTCCAACCCAAAGATTCGGACGCCATGAAACAATCGCTGGAACAAGGACACCGCGTCGCGTTGGATCGTGTCGGGCTGTTTGCCGACGGCGTGGCGGTCAAAAAAGTCGGCGAAGAAACGTTTCGATTGGCGCAGGAATGCGTCGATGAAGTCATCACATGCGGCACGGACGAAATCTGCGCGGCGATTAAGGACGTTTTTGTCGATACGCGCGCTATTTTGGAGCCGGCAGGCGCGTTGTCGATTGCCGGTGTCAAAAAATGGGTGTCGCTTCACGGAGAACCCTCAGGCGACGTGATCGGCATTGCCAGCGGCGCGAACGCCAATTTTGACCGGCTTCGCTTTGTGGCGGAGCGCGCCGAGTTGGGCGAATCCCGCGAGGCTATTTTTGCGGTGACGATTCCCGAACACCCCGGGAGCTTTAAAGCGTTTTGTCATTTGATCGGGCGGCGGGCGATCACCGAGTTTAATTATCGCTATGCGGATGCGTCGCGCGCTCATATTTTCGTCGGCGTCGAAGTCAAAGGAAAACAGGAAAAAGAAGCACTTTTGAAGAGCTTTGCCGAGCAACATATCGAAGCGCATGATTTAACCGACGACGAAATGTCCAAACTGCACGTGCGTCACTTAGTCGGCGGTCACGCCCCCACCGCGGAAAACGAACGGGTTTTTCGGTTTGAGTTTCCCGAATTACCCGGCGCGTTACTCAACTTTTTGAGCCGGATGAGCGCGGGTTGGAATATCAGCCTGTTTCATTATCGAAACCACGGCGCGGATTACGGTCGGGTGCTGACCGCCATTCAAGTCCCCGATTCAGATGCCGAAAAATTCGACGCTTTTTTAAGCGGATTGGGTTATCCGTACAAAGAAGAAACCCAAAATGTCGCTTATCGGCTTTTTTTGGGTCAATAAAGCCGGAGTTTTGGCACACTTCGTGCGTATTTTCCGTGACAAGTAGCTAGAAAGTTTTCCAAAATTTAAAAAATAGTAAATTTGTCTAAAAAGTTAAAAAAGTGTGTCACGATCGTCTGTCATTGGAGGGGGTTCTGACTTTTTGGAGGCTTTTTTGTAGCGTCTAGTCGTCAAATAATGCGAGAATAAACGTTTTATCGCATATTTCGCGGCGGCATATCCGTGTGTACAACGTTGAAATTTATGAGAGAGAAAGGGTGGACGGCATGGAACCAAACGATCTGACCGGTACAAAAGTGATGGTGATTGATGATTCAAACACCATACGCCGTACTGCGGAAGTTTTTTTGTTACAAGGTGGTTGCAGCGTCATTTTGGCGGAAGACGGGTTTGATGCGCTGTCCAAGATTATTGACCATCAGCCGGATATTATTTTTATTGACATCATGATGCCCCGTTTGGATGGCTACCAGACCTGCGCCTTATTGAGAAAAAATCCGCAGTACAGCGGCACACCGGTGGTGATGCTTTCGTCTAAAGACGGGCTTTTCGATCGCGCGCGCGGTCGCATGGTGGGGTCGGATTGGTATTTGACCAAGCCATTTACCAAAGACGCGCTCTTAAAAGCCGTGGCGACCCATGCCAAAAATCATTCCGATGGTAAAAAATAATATTAAGGCATAAAATCTCGGTTGAACAAGGAGAAATGAAATGGCAAAGGTATTAGTTGTGGATGATTCGCCGACAGAGCGCCATGTTTTGGAGACCATGCTGGTGGAAGCCGGCTTTCAGGTTTTTCAAAGCGATAGTGGCGAGATGGGCATCGAACAGGCAAAACTCATCAAGCCGGATATTATTTTGATGGACGTGGTCATGCCGGGCTTGGGGGGGTTTCAGGCGTGCCGCAAATTAAAAACAGACACTGCCACGCAAAATATCCCGGTGGTGATGTGCACCACCAAAAATCAACCGACCGATAAAATTTGGGGCATGCGTCAGGGCGCCAGCGGGTATCTGACCAAACCCATCGAAAGAAAATCGCTTTTGGCGACCATCCAAGAATGCTTGGCGAAAGGTCAGGTATGACCCCGGAAGTTGCATCCACGGCAGAAAAGCCGTTGACCAAGCCGAAACGCACCAGTTTGCGCTCGTTTCAAAACGAGCTGGCGGTGCGCATTGCCACGCGCTCGGTTTCCGTGGGCGAAGAAGAATTTTCGCAGTTGGGCGTATTCGTCGGGGGGCGGCACTTGTTATTGGATTTGCGTCTGATTGATGAGGTGTTGTATCCGCAGGCGGTCACGCCGATTTTATTGGCGCATTCGTGGTTTTTGGGGCTCACCAACGTTCGCGGCGATATTTACAACGTGATTGATTTGGCGGATTTTTTAGGCGCGCCGGCGAGCCCGAACGACAGCAACACCCGATGGATATTGTTTGGTCGCTCAGGGATTGCGGGCGGGGGCGCGTTGAATGTGGCGTTTGTGGTGCAACAGGTGTTTGGATTGCGAAGCACGAAGGGGTTTTCGGCGGCGGATCCGAGAGAAGGCGACCTGCCTTGGTTTGAGGCAGAGTGGACGGATCCGAGCGGAAACGTGTGGAGTCACTTAAATTTGATGGAATTGGCGAAAGACCCGATATTCCAGCAAATTGAGCGTAAATAACTTTATTTGTATTTTTTTGTCGGTAACAAGATTCTTTGAAAGAAAAATCAATTCGGAAGCGTGAAGCGGAGTAATCACTATGGCAATGGAAAATCCTTTTTATAAGACTCGGAACATCGGAAGAATTTTAACGTTCGGGATGATTGTGCTGATCGTCGCGGTGATGGCGATTGCTGCCGCTGTTTATCTTCAATACCGTGAAACGGGGAATTTCTTCAACAATGTGGTGGAGATTTCCGAGGTTGACAATACCGCGACGGATATTCGGCACAAACTGTTGAGCCTTTCCATCAGCGGAAACGTCAATTCGCGCGATTTAATCTCGGAGAACCGTGATCAAGTTGTGGAAATGTTAGAAAATTTACAAAACCAGCAACAGAAAAAAGGCTGGCTTGCCCCCAAAATTACGCCGGAAATGGTCGAAGCTCTAAAAAAAGCGCGTCTTGCGTGGGAGGACATGCAGGAAGTCGTTGACGATTTAATACAAAATCAATCGTTTTGGGATCGTTTAACGACGCTGCGCCAATCCAACGATACGGCAAGCCCGCAGTGGGTTGATCTTCAAAGAGAAGCGGAACGGTATTCTTCGTTACTCCAAATCAGTCACAACGATACGGTAGAGCCTTTGGAAGAGCTCACCACGCAATTGCATCAGTTATCGCATCTTTACAGCAGTGCAGAACCCAATCCTTACATCGTGGTCGCCATTGTTATTTTGGTATTGATTATCATCGGCACCCTTTTCTACATTGCTTATAACGTCATCCACGATGTGCGCGAGCGCGAGCAGGCGGCAGAATCTGAGGCAAAGCGCAACCAAGAGGCTATTTTGAAACTCTTGGAAGAAACCACCAAAATGGCGGACGGCGACATCACCGTGCGTGCCACGGTGGACGAGGCGATCACCGGCGCTATTGCAGACGCATTAAACTTCACGCTTGAAGAAATTTCCGCCTTGATTCGACGGATCAACTCCACGGCTGACCAAGTGGCCAACGAAACCGAGAGCGCGCAGGAAGTCTCCGAAAAACTTTTCATCGCGGCGCAACAACAAAGTCGTGAAATCGAGCAAACCGCCAACACCGTGTTGCAGGTGACGCAATCCATCAGCGAAGTGGCGGATTCGGCGGGTGAATCCGCCAGCGTGGCGCAACAATCGCTGGATGCCGCCGGCAAAGGCGCGCAAGCGGTAACCAGTCAGATCAACTCGATGGCGGATATTCGCGCGCAGATTCAAGACACTGCAAAACGGATCAAACGGCTGGGTGATTCCTCTTTGGAAATCGGCGAAATCGTGTCCATGATCTCGGACATCACCGACCAAACGAACGTGTTGGCGTTAAACGCCGCCATTCAAGCGGCGTCGGCGGGCGAAGCCGGTCGCGGGTTTGCGGTGGTGGCGGAAGAAGTTCAACGTTTGGCGGAACGTTCCGCAGAGGCGACCAAACAAATTGCGGCGATTGTGAAAACCATTCAGTCGGATACCCAAGACGCGGTGTCCGCGATGGAGCGGTCAACCTCCGGGGTGGTGGAAGGAACGCGATTGTCCGAGCAAGCCGGTGAAGCCCTTGCCGACATCGAGCGCGTGACCAACCGTTTGGCGGAACTGATCCGAAACATTTCCAAGCAAACACGCGCACAGGCAATGTCGGTGGACGAAGTGCGCGCGGACATCAGCAAGATTCTGATGGCGACGGAAGCGGCAACCAAGGGTTCGGAACAAACCACCGTTTCGATTAACCGCTTGTCGCAGGCGGCTGCCGAATTAAGAGCGGCGGTTTCCGGCTTTAAAGTGTAGCGATTAAAATCCGAATGCGTGAATGCGCTTCTAGGAAAGATAATTTGAAAAACATTGAAACAAACGGAAGGAAAGTAGTCTGATGACCACCAACACTATAGTGTCGGGAATGGATATTAGCGCGCTGACTTGGGTGCAAGGCGAGATCGAGCAGAGTTTTACGCGCGGTCTCGAATCGCTTCAAACATTTCGACAATCCCCCTCGGATCGCTCCCCCCTGCAGCGCGCTCGCGCGCATTTTCGTCAAGGGGTGGGCGCGATACAAATGGTGGGGCTGGAGGCTCTTGCCGCCTATGCTGTTGAGATTGAGGGCGCGCTTGAACGCTTAGGCGATGCGCCGGAATCGGTGATTGCCCCCCATGTTGAATGCGTCGATTCCGCGACACGCAAACTTTTGATTTTCTTATCCGAATTATCGAACGGCGCGCCGTTGTCGCCGCTGATTCTTTTCCCCCATTATGAAGCGTTGCAAAAACTGCGCAACGTGAAATGGAGTAATCCGGCGGATTTGTTTTTCCCGGATGTGTCGATCAGAGTTCCCGATGACGGTCCGCAAGTCGCCATCACGCAAGATCAGTTTGCGGATTTTTTAATCAAGAAACGTCGCGCTTACGAACACGGATTATTAGATTTTCTGCGAGGTTCGATGGCGGGCGCGGATCACATGGAAAAATCCGTCAGCGCGATTGCGGACGCCACCCCGCAGCACACGATCCGCACGTTTTGGTTTACGGTCGCCGCACTTTTAGACGCCATCAAAGCCGGCAAGGTTGAGCGTTCGTTCGCGCTACAGCATTTATTGGCGCGGGTGGATTTGCAAATTCGTCGCGTGGTCGAGGGAAGCGCGAACGTGGCAGAGCGTTTGCGTCGTGAAACGCTTTACTTTGTGGCGCTGGATGAAAAACCTTCGTCTGACCGAGTCAAAACCGTCCAAAGAGTTTTTAATCTTGCCGAGCTTTTGCCCAAACCCGGAGACGCCAAAAAAGACGTGTTGAGCATGTATCAGGTGATCCGCGATTTGCGCGCGCATGTCAACACCGTTAAATCCATGTGGGCGCGGTTGATTGCGGGGCAGGCGGAGCAGTTTGCCGATTTGCGTCAGGAATTGTTGTTTTTGTTCAAGCAATCCGCCAAATCGCCCTATCCTGAAATGCAGCTTTTATTCGGCGTTTTGGGCAAAGGCAGTGAAAGTTTAGACCCGCACAACGTGCCCGATTCCGTCGGGATGGAATACGCCACGGCGCTTTTGTTTGCCGAAGATATTTTTGCGCAGTACGGCAACCCCGTTCCTGAGTTGGCGCAGCAGATCAACGCCATTCGCGCGCGCATCAACGCGGCGTTAAAAGGGGAGGCGTTACCGTCGTTTGATCTGCCGCGTCTGCATGAAATTTCACAGCAGGCGGAAGACAAAATTTTATTGCCGCAATTGGCGGAAGGCATTCAAACCAATTTGCGTCGAATGGAGCAGGAGCTGGATGTCTTTTTCAGAGACAACACAAAGCGCGAGAATTTAGCCTCGCTCCAAAAAGACGGTCAAGAGATCAGCGGCGCATTGCGCGTGTTAGGACGAGACGACGCGGACGCGCTGTTGACGTTCTGTCTGGAACACATTGCCTCTTACGACGACACTGCCGCCGAATTGACAAACGACGACTTTGAATTGCTGGCGGAATCCTTGTCGGCATTGGGCTTTTACATCGAATCCCTGCAACAGCAACGCTCGCAAAGCATGGATTTGATCACGCCGTTGATTGAACGTTATCGTGAACGAAACGGCTTGCCGCCCGACGAACCGACGCCCGATAAACCCGCCAAAAAGAAGGAGACGGAAAAAGAGCCCAAAGAACCTTCCGGCGAGACCTTAGCCGCCGGAGGCGACCACGCGATGTCGTCATCCTCGTCGGCGGTGTCGCCGCCGCCGCCTTCCGCCTCTTCGCCGTTTTCAAACAGTCTTTCATCGTCCGCATCTTCGTATGTGATGAAGGCAAGCCCCGCGCAGTACATGCCGGATTACAACGCGTTTGAAGATACTTTGGGCAATGAAGAGGTGTCGGTGGTGGATGTGGCGTCTTCGATTGAAGGCGTGCCTTCCGTGTTGCACGGTTCCTTGTCGATCGAAGACGCGGCGATTGAAGCGCTTTTGCCGATGCAGGACAGCGACGCACCGGTTTCACCGATCATCACCCAAGAGACCGACGACAATTCGCCGATTATCAGTCAGTCTCCCGTAGAGTCGCCGGACAAAGATTGGAATTTCCCGCAAATCGAAGGCATAGACATTCCCGCGGTGGAGGCAACGGTCAGTCAGGAAGATGAGGCGGCATTTGATGCCGAAGAATTCGAGGCGCCGGACACCGAGGTTCAACCGTTGGAAGTCACCATTAAAGATTCCGTTGCCGAATTGATGTCGATGGGGCATTCGCTTTTGTCCCGCCTCAACGATGAAGACTTGTTTGCTCAAATCACCAAAAAGGTTCAGCTTTTGGGGGACGACGCAAAACTCATCAGCGATGAATCCTTGCAAAACAAAATCGGCGAGATCAAGCGCGCGATGGCAGGCAGACCGCGAAACGTGGTCGCCGGCTTATTGATTGCACTGACGGAAACGCCCAAAGCCGCGCCTTCGGAAGAAGCCAAACGCTTGATGACGGTAGACGCCGAAGCCTTAGATGATGAGTTGCTCGATATTTTCTTGGAAGAAGCCAACGATGTTTTAGACAGCGTTGAAGATAACCGCGCCACACTCAAAAAGAATCCGAACGATATTGAAACCTTGCGCGCCGTTCGCCGCGCCTTTCACACCTTAAAAGGTTCGGGGCGCATGGTCGGCTTGAAAGAGTTAGGCGAAATCGCCTACGACGTTGAAAAAATCCACAACCAGCTTTTAGAGAATTTCGCGCCCGTCACCGACAAAGTTTGGCGGATGATCGAAGTCTCCGAGCAATCCTTCCGCGGTTGGATTAAAGCCTTGATCAGCCATAAAGCCGTCACGCCTGATCCTACCGAGATTCATCGCGCCATCGAAGAAGTGGTCGAAGAAATGGCGCCGCGAATCACGTCGTTATCTGAACTCTTAAGCGCGAAAACATCCGGCGCAAAATCGACGGAAGCCCCTCCGACACCCGTCACGCCGACGGTCACGGCAACGTCACCCTCTACGGTTGCCCCACCCGGCACGGCGACACCCGCACCCGCACCGATCACCCCCACACGGACAACACACACGGCACCGATTGCCGAAAGCGGGAAAGCCATAGGTTTTAGCTCGCGGGAGGTGCAGCACCGTGCGACGAACACAGCATCTCCTGTAACGCTTTCGTCTTTGTCTGCGGCGGCAACGCGCGCGGACGATCCGTCTTTGGGTGCGCGCCCTTTCGATGCGGGCAAGGCGGATGTTTTTTCCACTCCCCAAACAGCAACGGTAAAAGCGACAAAAGAAGAACTCACAGACGGTTTTACCATTGATGTTACTCGCGCCCGGTCTGCCGCCTCGCCTCAAAAAGAGGGGGGCGCTTCGTGGGACGCCATTTCCATCAACGTTGAAGAGGCAACGCCTCAACGGGCGCACACGCCTGCCTCTTTGGCAAAACCGTCCGCCTCTTTGACCCAACCGTCCGCGCCTTCGCCTTCGTCTTCGCTCGCGTTTGAAATGGACGACAGCCGATTTGAAGAGCCTTCGGACGACGACGAAGTCTGGACCTTGATGGAAGTTCCCGACAACGACGAAATGTCGGCTCAATTGTCGGATCATTCCTCGACTTTAAGTCAGGCATCAAGACTTGAACCGGAAGTGTTTTCCGAGGATGAAATCTCGTTGGAGCTGATCACGCGAACCGGCATCGGCGCGAATAAAGGGATCGAAATCAATCTGGAGGCGGACACATGGTCAGAGGTCATGTCGGGCGCCTTATCCGGCGTGGCGCCCGCTTCGGTGCCCCCCGCTGTCGTTGCTCCCGTGGCGTCTTCCGCCGTTGCCCGTGGTCAGGAGGATGATGATTGGACGATGGAATTTACCAACGAGCAGGGCGAGCGGGTCAAACAAGGGATAGACATTAACCTTGACTCGGACGCGGCGGCGTCGAATACGCCCGCTACCGATGACAACGCTTGGACGATGGAATTGACCGACGAACAAGGAGGGCGTGTCCAACAAGGGATAGACATTCATCTTGACTCGGACGCGGCGGCGTCGAATACGCACGCTACCGATGACGACGCTTGGACGATGGAATTTACCGACGAACAAGGTCAGCGTGTCAGGAAAGGCATTGATATTCACTTAGGCGATGATGCCGGCTTTGATGAAACTTTTTCGGCGGGCTCGTCTCCGTCGACCTCACCGGTGGCGGTGCCCGTCTCTCGCGCGATGGACGAAACCTCGTTTTCGTTTGAGATTCCGTTAGCGTCGGCGTTTTCCGGTGTCTCCGAGACAAGCCCAAGTGATACCGACATTGAACCTTTCAACGACGATGAATTTTCCATTTCGATCGTCACTCATGCGAAGTCTCCGGCAAGCACCACCACCGAACCTGCCCCAACGCCTTTAGCGTCTCACGTTCATGCGGACGCCTCGCACGGCTATGCGGACGAAAGCACCATTGATGATTTATTGATCACGTCGAGTGGCACGCCCTTAGGGGTGGACACCAGTTACGGGATCGGTATTGATGTCCCTGATGATTCACTTAACGCGCGTTTTTCTCACATTGATTTGAGCTCGCTGGAGATCATCGAACACGACCACGACTTGGTTGAAGCTCTGCCGGGCGAAGTGGCGGAGGAAGAATCCTTGCCGGATGCCTCGTTGGCCGCTGTCGGGAAAGGCGTCCAAGGAAAACCGGCAGAAAACGTTTATATCGGCAATTTGACCATCTCGCGCACGCTTTTTGATTTATTCACCGAAGAGGCGGCGGGGTATTGGCAAACGCTGGGTTCATCGTTCTCGCTGATGCAGGTCAACGAATCTTACGCGCCCACGGAAGAAATGATACGCGCGGCGCACACGCTTGCCGGCATACACGGCACCACCGGCTTCCCGCCGGTGTTCAACGTCGCCAAGGCATTGGAACACGTACTCAACGCCGCCAAAGAACGCGCGAACGCCAATGCCGCGCCGGTGTCTCGAATGCTTCCGGTCATTGCGCGGGCAATTTCCGGTCTGCGCGTGTTGATGGATAGAATTTTAGTCAAAGAAACGTTTGCTTTGTCTGAAGAACGCGAAGCCGAAGAAATCGTTGAAGAATTAGAAACCTTGTTAAACGGTGATCTTGCCGTCGGCGCAGAGATTCCCGTCTCGCAAGACGCAGCGATCACGAAGATGATCGAAAAGGCGCACGCGGTCGAGGACGACGAAAGCGACGCCGGCGATTCAAAAGAACCTTCGGTCGCCGAAGTTTACGCCACTCAAAAAGCCTTCAACAAAACGGCGGCAGAGCAAGCTGCCCGCAAAACGGATGTTGATCCCGAATTATTGGCCATCTTCCTTGAAGAAGCGCAAGAATTGCTTGAAAGCTCGCACGAGAACTTCCAAGCCCTGGTGGGCAATCCCGCCGATAAAAACATTGCGTTGCAATTAAAGCGCAATCTGCACACCATCAAAGGAAGCGCGCGGATGGTCGGCGCCATGAAGTTGGGCGATACGGCGCACCAAATGGAAACCGCGCTTGAAGATTCCGCGTTAGACGAGGCGGCGTTGGCCACCATCGGCGGCTTATTGATTGAAGTGGAGCGCGGGGTTGAGCGTTTGCGGTTGGGTCATGGAGACGAGGAAGAGGAAGTCGCCGTCGATGAAGCTGCCGCGACGGGTGACGTGTCCGACACTTCTTTGGGGGCGGATGAGATCGAACCCATACGCGCGGTATCGGGCGAAGGTGTTGCCGGAACCTCGCCCTTACCGGTGTCGTGGCAACCTGAAGACAAAGAAGCGTCGTTTGATGTGGCGTTGCAATTGGCGCGTGAGCGCGCGCGTGTTGAGCAACAGCAAAAACGGGTCAAGCCGGTGGCGGTGGCACCTGAAGAAGGTGCTTTCTTGCGCGTGTCGGCATCGCGCGTGGATCGCTTGGTGAATGAAGCCGGCGAAATTATTATTTCCAGAACCCGCGCCGAGGGCGAGTTGCGCGATTTAAAGAACGATCTTGCCGAATTAACCAACAACGTATTGCGCCTGCGTCAGCATTTGCGCGTGATCGAAATTGAAGCGGAGTCCCGTATTCAGGCGCAGTTGGAAAACATGCAGGACGTTCACGGCGGTCATTTTGATCCGCTGGAATTTGACCGCTTTACCTTGTTGCAGGAAACCACACGTTCGTTGGCGGAAGGCATTAACGACGTTTCCACCATTCAGCAATCCATTTTGACGCACTTAGATGCAGTGGGTTTGGCGTTGTTGGCGCAATCGCGGATGTCGCGCGACATGCAACAAACCCTCTTTTCGGTGCGCACCGTTCCTTTCTCCAGCGTGACCGAGCGTTTGCAAAGAATCGTTCGTTCATTGACGCAAGAGTTGCAAAAACAGGCAGACTTGGAAATTGTCGGCGGACAAAACGAAATCGACCGCGCGATGTTGGAACGTCTGATCGCGCCCTTAGATCACTTATTGCGGAATGCGTTGGATCACGGGGTGGATTCTCCCGAAGAGCGTCTCAAAGACGGCAAACCCGAACGCGCAAAAATCACGATCAACGTTCATCATGCGAGCGGAGAAATCGTCATTGCTTTCTCGGATGACGGGCGCGGCATCAACCGCGAGAAACTGCGCAACAAACTGCGCGAACGCGGCGAGGATGATACCCAATACGACGATAATGCTTTGTTGAATCTGGTGTTTGACGCCGGCTTTTCTACCGCTAAATCCGTCACGGCTATTTCGGGGCGCGGGATTGGTTTGGATATTGTTAAAAATGAAGTTTTGTCTTTGGGCGGTCGCGTTGAAGTTGAAAGCGTGGAAGGCAAAGGGACAACCTTCCTCTTATGTCTGCCGCTGACGGTGTCGGTGGTTCAGGTGATGTTGGTTCAAGGCTTGAAGAATCGCGTTTGGGCGATCAACTCGCCCTTGGTCGAACAAGTCGATCACGTCAGCGAAGAAAAATTGGCGGAAATGTACAAGACCGGCAAAGCCGAGCTGCGCGGTGAAACCTATCCTTTCTACTATTTCAATTGGTTGTTGGATTACACCGAGGTTGAGCCTGAAACCAAACGTTATAACTCGGTCGCGTTCTTGTCGTCCGGTCACTCGCGGGTTGCCGTCCATGTGGATCAGGTGATCGGCAATCAGGAAATCGTGGTTAAAAGCGCGGGAACGCAGTTTTTGCGCCGCATCAACGGATTTGTCGGCGCCACCATCATGGGTACCGGTGAAATTGTATTGATCGTCAACCCGGCGCAATTGGCACAGCGTCGCAACATCATGGTGCCGACAGCCCCTGAGTTACCGCAAAACATCCAAGAAATCATCAGCACGCCGGCGCCGGTTGAAGACGTTTCTTCCAAGACCATTCTGGTGGTGGACGATTCTCTCACCGTGCGTAAAGTCACTTCGCGCCTCTTAACACGCGAAGGCTTTAACGTGTCCACGGCAAAAGACGGCTTTGATGCCTTAAAGGTCATCGGTGAGCATCGTCCCGATTTGATCTTGCTGGATATTGAAATGCCCAAGATGGACGGCTTTGAATTTGCGAAGTTAGTCAAAGGCGATGAAGTCTTGAAATCCATCCCGATTATCATGATTACCTCGCGTACCGCCGACAAACACAGAAGACGTGCCTTTGAATTGGGCGTGAATGGTTATCTGGGCAAACCGTATCAGGAAGACGAACTCATCGAACACATCCGCGATCTTTTGGCGCATCCGACGCGCTCGATGTAATCGGCAAAAAGTAAAATCTTACTTTTTGCCGAACGTCACACCCAACTTATGAGCCAACCTTTACCGGCATCGGTCAACATTTATACCGTGGGCGGCGCGGTGCGCGACGCCCTTTTAGGCTTGCCTTCTTCCGACCGAGATTTTGTGGTGACGGGGGCAACGCCGGAGATGATGGTGCGCGCCGGCTATAAGCCGGTCGGCAAAGATTTCCCCGTGTTTTTGCATCCTGAAACCCACGAAGAATACGCGCTTGCCCGTACCGAAAAAAAAGACGGGCGCGGTTATCACGGGTTTATGTTTTACACCTCGCCCGATGTCACGATCACCGACGATTTGCGTCGCCGCGATGTCACGATCAACGCGATGGCTATCGACAAACACGGCGTGTTGATCGATCCTTTTTCAGGCAAGCGCGATTTGGCGTTGGGGGTGTTGCGGCATGTCTCCCCCGCCTTTGCCGAAGACCCGTTGCGTGTGTTGCGCGTCGCGCGTTTTGCGGCGCGGTTTGATTTTAAAGTGGCGGAGGAAACCCTTGCCTTGATGCGCGCGATCGTTCAAAGCGACGAGCTTGAAACTTTGCCCGCCGAGCGGCTGTGGCAGGAAACCGCCAAGGCATTGATGAGTCAAAAGCCTGCGCGTTATTTGCAGGTGTTGCGGGAATGCGGCGCGCTTTCGCGCCTGATGCCCGAAGTCGACGCGCTGTACGGCGTCCCGCAAAAACCTGAATATCATCCCGAAATTGATACGGGCTTGCATGTGGAAGCCGTGTTAAACGCGGCGGCGCGTTTTGCGTCGGCAACGGCGGAAAACCCTGACCCCTTGTTTGATCTTCCCGTTCGATACGCGCTTTTGTGTCACGACTTAGGCAAAGCGGCGACGCCTGCGGCGTTATTGCCGTCGCATCACGGGCATGAAGAGCGGGGCGTGCCGCTTGCCCGACAATTGTCCGCGCGATTGTCCGTGCCGCAGGTCTGCGCCGACACCGCCCTTTTGGTGACTAAATGGCACGGCGCGTTGAAGCCCGAAATTTTTTCGTGGTCGCCCAAAGCCCTTTTAAGATTGTTATTGAGCGTGGACGCGCTTCGTCGTCCCGAACGGTTAAAGCGCTTAATTGCGTGCAACGTGGCCGACAAAAACGCGCACGCCAAGTCTCCCGCGCCCAACGAGGTGGGGGATTACTTAATAAGTATTTTTTCGGCGTTGCGACAAATGAATTTGGGCGAGATTGCCAAAGACCCCAAAAACGCGGCAAACCCCGCAAAAATCGCGGACGCGATCCGAAAAGCGCAACTTCATGTGATTGCGGCGGTGATTAAAAGCAGTGGTTAGTGATTAGTGATTAGTGGTTAGGGATCAGGGATCAGGGATCAGGCATCAGAGCTCGTCATTCTGCGCGAAGCGAAGCGAAGTCGCAGAATCCAGCCCCCTTTATGAAAGGGGGTGGCAGGCTTTAGCCTGACGGGGGTTTGCAACATTCGCTGTTCCTACCAAAAAGTATCCGGCTTTGCCGGTGCTTTTTGGGTAACCTCAACCGGCAAAAAGTAGGGGTTTACTTTTTGCCGAACCCCTGATCCCTGACCTCTGATCCCTGATCCCCGCCCCCGATGCGTTATAATTCTCGGCACGTTTGACCCCCCGTTTTGTGGCAAGGTGCCGCGCGTGCGGTGTGTGATTTGTTGACTTATGGCTTTAGAATTGATTCCTATTTCGGAGAATGTCCACGCCACGTCGCGGCGTCCGACCGGTTTTACCTTGGGCGCGCATTCTGTGCGCATGGGGTTGGCTTTGGCGCCGATGGCGGGTTTTTCTGACCTGCCGTTTCGTGCTTTGTGTCGTCGGTTTGGCGCGGCTTACACCGTGTCGGAAATGGTCAGCGGTCAGCCTCATTTGCGCAACAGTTCAAAATCCACGTATAGACTTTCTTGTGATCCCGCCGAATCCCCAAGGGTCATTCAAATTTTAGGAAGCACGCCCATGGAGCTTGCCGCCGCCGCGCGGTTTGCCCAAGAGCGGGGCGCGCAAGTCGTTGACATCAATATGGGTTGCCCCGCCAAAAAAGTGAGCCGATCCTCCGCCGGCGCCGCCTTGTTGGGCGATGAAAAAAACGTGGCGGCGATGTTGACCGCCGTCGTTCACGCGGTCAGCATTCCGGTGACGCTTAAATTCAGAACGGGATTGACGCCGGATCATAAAAACGCCGTGACCATTGCGCGGATTGCCGAAGATGCCGGCGTTTCTCTTTTGACTTTGCACGGAAGAACGCGCGCCTGCGGTTTTTCGGGGGCGGCGGAGTTTGACACCGTGCGCGCGGTCAGAAAAGCCGTGTCGTTGCCGGTGATGGCCAACGGTGACATTGATTCTGCCGAAAAAGCCTTGTGGGTTTTGTCCGTCACCGGCGTCGATGCCGTGATGGTGGGGCGCGCGGCAGTGGGGCGTCCTTGGATTTTCAAGGAAATGGCCGCCGCTTTATCGGGCACCCGCGCTTTGGTCACGGACGCCGAAAAAAAAGAGGCGGTCTTGTCTCATTTAGACGCCATGCGTGATTTTTACGGCGAGGCAAAAAGCGTGCGCATGGCAAGAAAGCATTTGATCGCTTACTTTAAAACGATGTTGCATCACCCAAGCGATGATCTTTGTCAGTCTGTTTTGGCGGCGCAAACCCACGAAGAACAAAAAGACCTCGTGTATGAGTGTCTTATTCATCAAAAAGGGGAAACACGGCATGAGTATTTTGATCAGGGAGCGAGACAATGAAAGAAGCCAATAAAAAAGCGATGCGTCAGATCGTACATAGGCATATTGATGCCGATTTTACGAAAGCATTGGATAACTACTTTACCGCGCTGGATGGCGAAACGCCTTCCGGCTTGTATGAAATGGTGATCGAAAGCGCGGAACGGTCACTTTTTCAATTTGTCTTAAAACGTTTTAACGGCAATCGAACCCTTGCCGCAAAAGTTTTAGGATTATCGCGCACCACATTTCGTGAAAGATTAAATACGTATCAATTGGTGGAAGCATCACCTAAAAAATCACAGAGGACAACATGAGTTCATTACATCATGCGCGTTTGGCGCTTATTTCCGTTTCCGATAAAACAGGCGTGGTGGCGTTTGCCCAAGCCTTGCATCAACGGGGGGTTGGGTTACTTTCGACCGGCGGCACGGCATCGGCGCTTAAAAAAGCAGGGTTGCCGGTGACGGAAGTCGGCGAGTACACCGGGTTTCCCGAAATGCTGGACGGGCGTGTGAAAACATTGCACCCGAAAATTCACGGCGGGATTTTGGCAAGACGCGATCAACCCGAACACATGAAATCGTTGAGCGAGCACAAGATTGCGACGATTGATTTTGTGGTGGTGAATTTATATCCTTTCCGCGAAACGGTGGCAAAGCCCGGTTGTACTTTAGAAGACGCCATTGAAAACATCGATATTGGCGGGCCTTCGATGGTGCGCGCCGCCGCCAAGAATTGGGAACACACAAGCGTGATTGTTGACCCTGCCGACTACGAAAAAATAATTGTCGAAATCGACAAACATCAAGGCGTGTTACCGCGCAACTATAAATTTGAGCTTGCCCAAAAAGCCTTTGCGCACACGGCGGCTTACGATGGCGCGATTGCCAATTGGTTGACGGCGCGTAGCCTTGACGGATCGGTGGCGGATTTTCCGTCCTCGTTTCATCATCACGGTGAGCGCGTGGAAATCTTGCGTTATGGAGAAAACCCGCACCAAAAAGCCGCGTTTTATCGTGATGAATCGGTGGCGGCGGGCAGTCTTGCCTCGTTTCAATTACTGCAAGGCAAAGCGCTTTCTTACAACAATTTGGCCGACTCGGATGCGGCGTGGGAATGCGTGAAAGCCTTGTCGCCCAACGGCGCGCCTGCCTGCGTGATTGTCAAGCACGCCAACCCGTGCGGCGCGGCGATTGACCCCACCGCGTTAGGCGCTTACCAAAAAGCGCGCGCCACAGACCCCGTGTCGGCATTTGGCGGCATCATTGCGTTTAATACGGAAGTTGATGAAAAAGCGTTATCGGCAATTTATGAACAGTTTCTTGAAGTGCTGATTGCGCCTGCTTATACAAAAAGCGCGTTGGCGATGATGGCTAAAAAACCCAACGTTCGTGTGTTGCAAATTGCGTTGCCCAAAAACGATGCCGACACTTCATTAGACTACAAACGCATCGGCGGGGGCTTATTGGTTCAAACGCGCGATAGTTTCACTTCATCGCCGGACGCATGGCGTGTCGTGACCCGCAGAAAACCCACCGATGAAGAAATGAGAGATTTAATCTTTGCGTGGCACATGGTCAAATACATTAAATCCAACGCGATTGTCTACGCAAAGAACGGACAAACCTTAGGCGTGGGCGCAGGGCAGATGAGCCGTGTGGATTCGGCAAAAATCGCGGCGGTCAAAGCCAAAGAAGCCAAACTTGAATTAAAAAATTCGGTGGCGGCGTCGGATGCTTTCTTTCCGTTCAGAGACGGTTTAGACGCCATTGTAGATTTTGGCGCCACGGCGGTGGTACAACCCGGCGGCAGCATTAAAGATGAAGAAGTGATTGCCGCGGCAGACGAACGCGGAATTGCCATGGTGTTGACGGGCATGCGCCATTTCCGGCATTAAACCGAATACGATTCGCACCCAATCAAATTAGGAAAACTATGAACATATTGATTATCGGCAACGGGGGACGGGAACATGCTTTTGCATGGAAGCTCGCGCAATCTAAAAAAACCTCGCGCATTTTTGTGGCGCCGGGCAACGCGGGAACGTCGCGCGAAACCGGCGTGACGAACGTTGCGCTCACCGACATTGCCGATTTAGTGGCGTTTGCCAAGCAGGAACAGGTGGGTTTAACCTTGGTGGGTCCTGAAGCCCCTTTAGCCGCCGGTGTGGTCAATGCGTTTGAAGCCGAAGGTTTGCGCATTTTCGGACCTACGCGCCAAGCGGCACAGTTGGAAAGCTCGAAGGCGTTTGCCAAAGCCTTCATGGAGCGTCACCACATTCCCACCGCCAAAGCCGCTGTCTTCACGCACGTGAAAGACGCGTTGGCGTATGTGGAACAACACGGTGCGCCGATTGTGATTAAGGCAGACGGGCTGGCGGCAGGCAAAGGCGTGGTGGTGGCGGAAACGTTGGAAGACGCGCGTCGCGCCGTGACCTCCATGTTGTCGGATAAAACCTTTGGGGATGCCGGCGCGCGTGTCGTGATTGAAGAATTTTTGAAAGGCGAAGAAGCCAGTTTTATTGTGATGGTGGATGGCGAACATATTTTGCCGCTTGCCACCAGCCAAGATCACAAACGTTTGCGCGATAACGACGAAGGAGAAAACACGGGCGGCATGGGGGCGTATTCGCCCGCGCCGGTGATCACCCCCAAAGTTCACGCGCGGGTGATGCGGGAAATTATTCTTCCGACCATTAAAGGTTTGGCGGAAGAGGGGATTCGTTTCAAAGGGTTTTTATACGCGGGGTTGATGATTGATGAATCGGGGGCGCCCAAAACATTAGAATTTAATTGTCGCATGGGAGACCCCGAAACCCAGCCGATGATGATGCGGATGAAAACCGATTTTTTTGTATTATTGGATCACGCGGTTCAAGGAAGATTAAACGAGATCGAATGCGAGTGGAACACGCAAGTTGCGTTGGGGATTGTGTTGGCGGCGGAAGGGTATCCCGCCAAGCCTGTCCCCGGAGCGGTCATTGAAGGCTTGGATAAAGTCGGCGTTAAAGCGGTGACATTAAAAAGCGCGACGGAGATCAAAGAACAACCTTCATCCGATGAAGTGAAAATTTTTCATGCCGGAACGCGCGAGAACGCGGCGGGAGAGGTGACGGTCTCCGGCGGCCGGGTGTTGTGTGTGACGGCGTTGGGGGTCAACGTGAAAGCCGCGCAACAACGCGCACTGGCGGTTGCCGATGAAATTGCTTTTAAAGGCAAACAAATGCGGCGTGATATTGGCAATCGCGCGATACTTCGCAAGTGAAACCGGCAAACCCTTCTTCGATTGATCTTGTGTTGCGCGAAACCACGCAACAAAGCGAGCCCGTGTTTGACGGTTCTTTGCTTCATGTGCGCCGCGATACGGTATTGTTGCCGAATCAACGAACCACCACGCGCGAATACATTGTGCATCCGGGTGCCTCGGTGATTGTGCCGCTCTTAGAAGACGGCAAACTGTTGCTGGAGCAACAGTATCGTTACCCGATTCAAAGAATAATCATCGAGTTTCCCGCCGGCAAGATCGACGCGGGGGAATCACCGCTTGCCGCGGCACAAAGGGAATTGACGGAAGAAACCGGATGGGTGGCGCAATCTTGGGATTTTCTAGGGTCCATTAGCCCCGTGCCGGCGTATTCGGACGAATGGATTCATTGTTTTGCCGCAGAGCACATGACCCGACAACACACCCGCTTAGACGAAGACGAGGCGATTGTGTGCATCGCGTTGACGCCGGAGGAGGTTGCCGCCAAGATTGCCTCCGGTGAAATTGTGGATGCCAAAACGATTTGCGCGTTTCATTTCTGGCAGGCAAGACGGTAAGCGCCATTAAAGGATAGAGCTGACAAGGAGTGTGACTGATGAAAATCGCCCGATTATTACTTTTAATTTCGGCAGGGTTGATGATGAGTTCGTGCGCGAAAAAAGAGGAGTATCCCGTATTGACCGGCGGCAGAGATGCCGCCATTGACTATATCACCGGCGAGTGTTTTGACGGTCAGGATCAACCGCTGACCGCAACGGCGAAAGTGAAGTATTTTCGTGAGAACGGTCAATTGGCTGAAGAGTGGCTGTGTCAAAACGGCAAGATCAACGGAACGACCAAAACGTATTCAGAGAACGGGAAATTATATTCAGAGACAAATTTTCAAAACGGGCAGGTGATCGGCGCGGTCAGGCGATACTATGAAAGCGGTAAGTTATTGTCGGAAACGCCTTATCAGAACGGCAAAGAAGACGGCATCGAAAAAATATATTTTGAGAGCGGGAAAATTCAAACGGAAATTCCTTACAAAGACGGCGGCGTTTCGGGTGCCATTAAAGGGTATTACGAAAGCGGGGCCATCAACTTTGAAATCACGACTCAAAGTGAAGGGGACATCAATTCAAGCCTTGAAAAAATTTATGCTGAAGACGGGAAATTACAACAAGAAACAACCTGCAAAGGCCCGCTTGCCGAAGAGTGTGTCGAGAAAAACTTTGATTCCGCCGGCACGATGACCTCACAACGCGCGTATACCAAGGGGCCGGAGTAATAAGGCACACGCCCAAAAGTGAAAACCTACACTCGGCGGCAAAAAGTGGACCTTTTTGCCGGTTGTAGTTACCAAAAAAGGACAGGCAAAGCCTGATCCTTTTTTGTATAAACGGCGAAAAAACCGGATTGCGGGTCGAGACCGCTTGTGACGAGGTGAGAGATGTTCGCCAAATTCGATACACCGCGTTTGAGGCAAGCCCCCTTTATGAAAGGGGGTGGCAGGCGAAGCCTGACGGGGGTTTGCGCTTTTCGGGACGCCGAGGGCGGCGTCCCCTACAATCTGATCCCTGACCTCTGATTCCTGACCCCTACGCCTTCGGCGGGACAACATACAAGGTCCCGTCTTTGACATCGAGATTACTGCCCTTCGTAATCACCTTGATTTTTTTACTGCCCGATAAGGTCGAAAACTCACCGCTGCCCACGTGCGCGTTGGTCAAATCCAGCAAGGTCTCCACCCGCGAATTTTTAATCTCCAACCGCCCGATTTGGGTCTCGGACAAATCCAGCGTATCGCCCTTATAACCGTCAATGATTAAAGAAGGCAGTTTGACGCCTTTGAGGTCCGCAATGTTACCAATCGACAAATTCGACAACACCACATCGGGCATCTTTTCCTGATTCGGCGCGTTTTCAAATATCGCTTTATTAGAGGCATTTAAGCCGTCAATTTGAACGCTTTCACCTTGAAACATAAAACCCCATCGTTGAGCTTGAATGTTTTTGATTCGTGTGATTCTTCCGGTTTGAAACATACCACCTGATCTTTCCGTACCGCCAATGCCCGCTTTGACGTTTTCTATCGTCATTGAATCCGATTGAATGGGGGAGCCTTCCTTCCAAAGGTTAAGCGCTCCTCTGCTATCGCCCTTGACGTAAAACTCGCAGTTTTTGACGGTAATGCTTTTGATCGGCTCTTTATAGGCTTCTACCCAAAAGTAACAGGCTTTTGAATTTTCCATCAAAAGATCGCCCTTTATTCTTTGAGGCGGCAAAAATTTGGCTAAGTCCGAATTTTTGATGGTCAAATTATTGATCACCGACATAAACGCACTGATCTCGTTTTTAAACGTGCAGTTTTCTATCGTCACGTCAGCATAAAGTCTATTATTAGGGTCATAAGCGCGACCGCAATTCATGCCCATATCTTCAAATTGACACCCCTCGTAGCGCACCGTGCCATTGCCCACCACTTTGATGTGTTTGGCTTTGCAGTTTTTGTACGTGACCTCGCCTTCCACCACATACACCGCGCCCCAATTATTTTCATCGGTATCGTTTTGATCGGTGAAATCGCAGTTTTCAAACACCACGTTTCGCCCGTGATGGCTCATGATGTAGGTGACTTTTTTGGTTTTGCACCGAACAAAGGTCACGTTTTCCAAATCCTGCGCCTGAAAATCGCACATCATGAATCCGCAGTCTTCAAAGGTCACGTCTTTGAGTGTGCCTTGCCTGAATCGCCCGTAAAAATCCACGTCTTTGAAGTGAATGTTTTGCCAATCTTTGTTGTCCAGCTCTCCGCCGCCGGTGATGGCGGCGTCGCTCAACATCAGGGTTTGCCCGCCCAAGGTTTTTTGGCGCAACGACGGGTCTTTTAACATTTGGTAGAGCGGTTGTTTTGCGTCTAAGGGTGTAGCCATGATTTGATTCCTATTTAAAAATTAAAGGGGGGCGCGCATTAAGCCTTTGCCTTGGGCGCTTTTGAGCCGATGATAATATCCATGGGGTCAGGATACTTTTCATCCATTGCCTGCAACCATGTCCAGTTGGGCACTTCACCGTCCGCGTTGTCGGTGGGGCGGTGAATTTTGCCGTTTTTGACCTGTATCGGGAAAAGCCAAGCATCTGCCACATCAAACATGCCGGAGAGTTTATTCCCGTAGCCTGACGGGTCTTTCAAGCCGATTTCGCAGAACCAGCGGACTGTTTTAGGATTAATTTCTCCAACCTGATCGCTCTCAGAAATATTTTTTGAGTTCGTATTTGAAGACGCATTTTTATCCTTCTTCTCTTCCGCTTTGACTTCTTTCGGCGGCACGAGTTTTTCCGCCTCCAGCTCTATTTCATAGATGCCGGCTTTATAGGGTCTGAATGCCGCCTTGACCGCGTCGGTGGCTTTGCGGCGGGCTTTGGGTTCTCCGCCGGCTTTGGATTCTGCATAGAGCTTGCGCGCTTTTTCTCTTGCCGCCAACACGTCTTTTTCTTTTTGGGTGTCTTCTTCTTTGATCAGGTCGGTGGCTAAAAACGATTCCCATTGGCTACCGTTGAATCTCCAGAGTTTGATCGTAGTAATACAATTCAAAGCGTGCACCATCGGATGAACCGTGATTTTATATTTCACGGACGAGCCCTTCGGTTTTTCGGCAAGCTCCCACAACACCGGTTGAATGTTGAGTGCGTCGTCTTGGTGATCACGGATTAAGAATAGATAATCCAGGCCCACGCACAAACGCGGCAGATTGTCATTTGTTTGAACCGCTTTGACCACCCCTCGGTTGTACACCAAGCCCGAAGGTTGTTGGAATGTCCACCCGTTTAACTCGCCAAAGAAATTCTGCTTACTCATAATCCCACCCGAAGGCGCGACCACAAATTTTGTGACCGATAAGTCTCCGTCCACCGAAACCTGTGTGGTCAATGCCGCCGGATCACTCACATCAAACACTTCACAGAAAAACCCTTCGTTGGGTTGTGCCCACGTTTGCCCGTCACCGGTGTTGTTATCGTAGAGTTGATTAAACTTTTTGCCTTTGGAGAGCGCGTACACGCCGGCGCGGTGATCCCGTTCCCTTTGGGTTCCCCCTGAAAACTGACGCAGTTTTTGAAATACCACGGTTGGTTGGTCTGAAACGTGCCCCAATTCGCGCGATTCCAGCCGGCTTCTTCGATCCCTTTAAACTTGTACGGGAACACACCGGTGTCTTCGTAGATTGGGCAGAAAATAAGATTGTTGACCCAACATTCAGGATCGGTGAAAAAGCCTTCGTCTTGATGAAAACTCACCACCGTGTAGTGGGTGAACACATAAAGCTGTTTGCCGCCTTTTTGTTGTTGCCCCTGTTCAATCATCGCTTTTTGGATGTCGTCAATCATGTCTCCGGAGCGCGACAAGAAAGACTTGCCCTGTTGCTCTTCGGCACTGGCGCCGGGTAAGAGATTTTTGTACGCCGTGAAGGTTTCATCTTGCCCCCAACCCAAACCCACATACTGCGAACCTTTGTGCTCAAAATACCAATTGGTCCACGGCGTTAAAAGGTAATCAACCCAATCGTACCATTGAGGATAAAAATTCTTCCCCGTGAGTGCCTGACCGTAGGTGGGACCATACGCCAAACAAATCTCATAACAGGTTAAATTGTGATCCGCGGGAATGCCTTCGTCGCCTTTGCCCTCCAGCCACTTGTTCGCGCTTTTTTTCCCGGAATCTTCTTTCTCAAAAAAGAGTTCATCAAAAAAGGATTTTTGTTTTAAGCGATCACTCAACGTGTCTGTGTCGATGATGCCCAAGCGTTCGCAAGCCCCCATCCAAAACGCCCAAGAACCTAACTGCACACGCGGGCTCACGCCGTAAGACATCCGATAAGGTTCGTGGTTGCCGCGAAGCACAAAACACGGCACGTTGTAACTGCGATAGGAATCCAAGATCAGGGTGTGCATCAAGATGTGATCCATCCCGCGCTTGTAAACGTCTTTGTTGTCCAGATTATTTAAGATGTTGTACGCCGACCAATGATCTTTGACGAGGTCTGTTTGGACTATATACGGATCAAGGCTGCGGCTGTTGTCGTGGTAATCCCCCGTGAAGAAAATGGCGTCTGCCTTCGGGGCTTTATTAGCACCGGTGGCCATGTTTTTCACCAAATCGTGCACGGCAATAAACGCATGACACAATTTATCCCCCACATTCTTCGTGCCGGAACCGGACGCGCCGGCACCTTCAAGCACAGCCAACTTCGAGCGCGACAAGGTGTAATGGCGCGCGTTTAAGTGAATGTCCGAGATTTGCCCTAAAGATTCCAGCGTGGGTTTGACCATAATGGGATGCCACGCCAACAAT
>JAIRPA010000169.1 GCA_031257235.1 Burkholderiales bacterium
CGATAAGAAGTAGGGTTCAGGAATCAGAGGTCAGGGATCAGGGATCAGACCTCGTCATTCTGCGCAAGAGGCGTAAGCCTCGCAGTCGCAGAATCCACACGCCGCTAAAAGCGGCGTCATTGCGGCGACCGAAGGAAGTGACCCGCAATCCGCTTTTTCCGCCTTTCCTACAAAAAATCGTCGGGGTCCCCCCGCGATTTTTTGGAAATCCCAACCGCCCAAAAGTAGGTTTTTACTTTTGGGCGAAAACCTAAAGTAATACTTTTTGCCGAATCCCTGATCCTTGACCCCTGATCATAAAGAAAGGTCACAATATATCTATTTCATGCCAAGGGTTTGCCGCAATCGCGCCCCTTGTTACAAACCGACATATAACTTGACAATTGAAGGGAATTAAAGTAGAAATAGCGACCATAACAAGCCACATCATCTGTTTTTACAAGGGGAATTTTCATGTTGTCCGACTGCCGCATTACACCCTATCTAATGCCGCCGATAGATGAACCATTGTGTGAAATTTTTAGAAGCCACGGCAAAAAAGTGAACCTCGCCAAGAAAGAATTTATCCTGCGCAAGGGCACCATTAAAAGTTTTGTTTTTGTCGAATCCGGT
The DNA here is from genome assembly GCA_031257235.1 of Burkholderiales bacterium. Taxonomy (GTDB): domain Bacteria; phylum Pseudomonadota; class Gammaproteobacteria; order Burkholderiales; family Casimicrobiaceae; genus UBA931. The sequence goes on from JAIRPA010000169.1 coordinate 613, forward strand.
CTGGTGGGGCGAATACGTGAAATGCCGCTACTTTCCAAGCAAATTCATCTCGAAATCGCGCCCCCGAAAAGAGTCGCCAATTTTATGAATTTTTTCTCCGCCGGAAAGGCAAACATCAGTATTATGGCGTTGAGAAAATCCGAGATTTACATCACTCCTTTTGAAGTCATCTACGGCATCATGAAAAACAGCTATGAGTTTTGTAAACAATTCGAGCAGCTGTATGGTTCTAATATGGAGACCGCCCTCAAAAGTTCTTACTCTAATTTTGTCCTCCCTTGTGAATTAAGACTATTAAATCTATTTAAAGCGTTGGCGCGACAATCCAAAGCCCATCCTGACGCCAACGGTTGGATTCCCCTTCCTTATAAACTCACCCGCGAAGAATACAGTCAAATCATTTTTTCAAGCCTTCTTACCGTTGACAACACCCTCCTCCACTGGAAAAAAGAACATCTCTACCAAAAAAACAAACAAGGCTCATTCATCCACGCCAGATTATTGGAAAAACACATCAGCGAAGCCCTGATCAAAACCGATAAGTCTTTGCATTAGTGGCTGGTCGGCAAAAAGTGGTACTTTTTGCCGGAAATAGTTTCCCAAAAAACACCGGCGAAGCCGGATGTTTTTTTGTAGAAAAAGCGGAAAAACCGGATTGCGGGTCTGCCTGCCTACGGCAGGTCTGCCCGCAATGACGACGCGTTTGGCGCGTCCGCCGCTTTTGGCGGCGTGGATTCTGCGACTTCGTTTGCTAAAGCAAACTGCGCGCTTAAATGACGGTGTTTCTGATACCTGACCTCTGATCCCTGATCACTGAATCCAAGGCTTCTTTCTGCGCTTGTTGAATGCGGGCAATGCCTTCTTCCGCAACACTCAAGGCGTTTAAAAAAAGCGCCTTGGGAAAGGCTTGATCTTCGGCGGTTGCCTGAATTTCAACAAAGCGATGATTGCCGGTCATAATAATATTCATGTCCGCGTCGCATTGACTGTCTTCCGAGTAATCCAAATCCACCAACACTTCCCCTTGGACAATCCCTACCGACAATGCGGCGATTTGATCGCGGATGAAGGGTTCCACAATCAACCCGCGCGCGCGCATCTTTGCCTGCGCCAAGACCAAAGCCACCCAAGCGCCGGTAATCGACGCACAACGTGTGCCGCCGTCCGCTTCAATCACGTCACAATCAATTCTTACCGTGCGTTCGCCCAATGCCGCGCAATCCACCACGGCGCGAAGACTGCGCCCGATCAATCGTTGTATTTCATGGGTGCGCCCGGAAGGTTTTCCTTCCGACACTTCGCGGCGCGTTCGCGTGTGGGTTGCGGAAGGAAGCATCCCGTATTCTGCCGTGAGCCAGCCCTCGCCGGTGCCTTTTGCCTTGACGAACGAAGGCACGGTTTCCTCGACACTCACGGAACAAATCACACGCGTTCCGCCTTGCGAAACCAACACCGATCCGTCGGGATGTTTTTGCCAATGAAGCTCAAATGAAAGCGGACGCAATTCGTTTGCCGCTCTTTGGTAAGACCTTGGTGATTTCATCGTATTCATTAAAATAAATATAAGTCCGTTAAACCCTTTGCTCCCCTCCCCAATGCTATTGGGCGTGGACAAAGTTTCTTCTCATCAATAGTGATTCGACGCCAAATTTTCAAAGCGCGTGAATTCTCCCAAAAACGCCAGATGCTTCGTGCCGATAGGCCCGTTTCTTTGTTTGCCGACGTTGATTTCCGCAATCCCTTTTTCTTTGGAGTCCGGGTTATAGACTTCGTCACGATAAATAAAAAGAATCACGTCGGCGTCTTGTTCGATGGCGCCGGACTCGCGCAAGTCCGACATAATCGGGCGTTTGTTGGGTCTTTGTTCAAGGCTACGGTTTAACTGCGATAACGCGATCACCGGCACATCCAACTCACGCGCCAAGGCTTTCAACGAGCGGGAGATTTCGGAAATTTCCGTCGTGCGGTTTTCGTCTCGTCTTGAGCTCGAAGACTGCATGAGCTGTAAATAGTCCACAACAATTAAACCTAACGGTTTTTCTTTTTTAAACTGACGTGCGATACGTCGCGCGCGCGATCGCAATTCGATCACCGAAAGCGCGGGCGTTTCGTCGATCACAATGGGTGCGTCGTTTAATCTGCCCATCGCTTCCGCCAAGCGATCCCAATCATCATCGGTGACTTGCCCACTCCGCAGTTTTTGACTCAAGACCCGCGCCACCGAAGCCAGCATCCGTTGTACCAATTGCGTGGCAGACATTTCCATCGAAAAAATAGCGACGGCTTTATCGGCGTGCAACGCCACATGCTCGGCAATGTTGAGCGCGAAAGCGGTTTTACCCATGGAGGGACGCCCCGCCACAATGATGAGGTCTCCCGCCTGCATCCCGGAAGTCATTTCATCCAGATCAATAAAGCCGGTCGGCGTGCCGGTGATGGCGGAAGGGTTTTCCCGCGCGTGTAATTCTTCAACACGCTCGACCACTTTCGCCAACACGTCGGACAAATGAACAAATTGTTTTCGCCCGCGCATGTTTTGCTCGGCAATACCCAACATGGACGCCTCAGCCTCATCCAACACTTCGTTGGCTTTTCTGCCCATTAAGTTAAAAGCACTGTCTGCGATTTTTCCGGAGATTTCGATCAACTGTCGAAGAATCGAACGTTCACGAACAAGCTCGGCGTAGTGGCGGATGTTCGCGGAAGTCGGAACGTTTTGCACCATTTTGCCGACGTATTCCAACCCACCCACGTACTCCAGTTTGTTTGACCGCTGTAACTCATCGCAAACCGTGACCGTGTCCACCGGGCGACCGTCGTTGTTCAGCTTGATAATCTGTTTAAAAATTTCCTTGTGGACATCGCTGTAGAAATCATCACGATCAATCACATCGGCGACACGATCAAACGCAAAAGGATCCATCAGCAACGCCCCCAGCACGGACTGCTCCGCTTCTAGGGCGTGGGGCGGGATTCTCAATGAGGCAACTTCAGGGTCATTATATTCGGGCATGATATTCTTATCGGGTAACACGGCAAGGCGTTATGCCAAAGCCGGAATCAAAAGCAAGGTCGCTATTTTATATCAGGGATCAGCTGTCAGAGGTCAGGTATCAGGAATCAGAGGTCAGG
>JAIRPA010000006.1 GCA_031257235.1 Burkholderiales bacterium
CCGGCGGCGGCACGGAAGGTATCTCCCGCTGCCAAGAGTACCGTTTTGTGTTCGTTTTGCCAGCGGCGCGTTAATTTTCCGATGGAGGTGGTTTTGCCCGCACCGTTGACGCCTGCCAGCATCACCACATAGGGTTTGGAAGGAGACGAGGGATCGTTAGGCGCTTCAAGCGTTTTTAATAAATCAAACAGCGATTCGCGCAAAAGTTGCGTGATGTCCGGCGTGTCTCCGGCGGTTTTGACGCGGGATTGCAAGTCCGCCAAAAGCGCGGTGGTTGCGGCAACGCCGGCGTCTGCCGTCAAAAGCGCGGTTTCCAAGGCTTCTAAAGATTCGTCGTCTAAGCGCTTCCGCGAAAAAAGCATCGACACCGCGTCCGTAAACTTGGCGCGAGATTCTTTGAGCCCTGCCGTTAAGCGTTCATGCCAAGATCGTGGAGGGGAGGGAGCGGCTTTGGGGTCGGGGGAATGGTCTTCCGGCGCACGCGCGCGTTTAAAAAAATCGAACATTGTTTTGCGGTGGTTGTTGTCGTTACGTCAAAATTTCGTATAGTGTACAAAAAAACGCGACGATTGATTTCTTTATTTACTTTTATGAAAAACAGAATGACAACTTTACGGATCATTGCGGGCAAATGGCGATCCCGACTGATCCGCTTTCCGGCGGCACCCGACCTGCGCCCGACGCCTGACCGCGTCCGCGAAACGCTTTTTAACTGGTTGGGGCAGGATTTAACGGGGCAACACACGCTGGAGCCTTATGCCGGCAGTGGGGCTTTGAGTTTTGAAGCGCTCTCACGCGGCGCGGCGCATGCGGTTTTGTGGGATCAAAATAAAGAGGTCGTCGCCACGCTCAAAAACACCGCCCGGACTTTGGATACCGCCCAAGCGGAAATTCGGCAAGCCGATGCTCTTGCCGCGCTTTCCGAAGAGAGGCGACGGTTTGATCTTATTTTTTTGGATCCGCCCTTTGCCCGCGACGACTGGGCGTTTTTATTGCCGACTTGCGCCGCCCTCCTCAACGAAGGCGGTTTTTTGTACGTCGAGGCAAGCCGCTTTATCGAAGCCTACCCGCCGGAATTGACGCGATTAAAACAGGGCAGGGCGGGGGTGGCGCATTTTGGTTTATACAAGCGCGCCCAAAAGTAAAAACCATTCGCCCAAAAGTAGGGGTTTACTTTTGGGCGAACCCCTGACCTCTGATTCCTGATCCCTGCCTATATTCCCGCCGCTTTTTTGGCTTCGGCTTTGCGTAAATTTTTGGAGGCGGCTTCGTTGTTCGGGTCTAATTGCAAGGCGCGGGAGAAATCGGCAATCGCGCTGTCAAAATTCTTTTGGCAGGCATAAGCAATGCCGCGCCGGTTATAAAATGAAGCCTCATTCGGAGAAAGTTTGATGCCTGCCGTAAAATCGTCGACGGCTTTGTCAAACGCATGGAGTTTGTAATGAACTTTGCCGCGATAAAAATAAACTTCGGCATCGTCGGGGTCGAGGGCAAGGGTGCGCGTTAAATCCGGCAGTGCTTTTTCATACATTTTCAGTTTACAGAAAAGCGTGCCGCGTTTATACCACGCCACCGTGCAATCTTTATCTGCCTCAATCACTCTTGTTAAATGGTCAATCGCGCTTTGATGATTGCCTTGATAAGCATAAACCTCCGCGATTTCTAATATCATTTCCGTCAAAGCCCAGCCCTCAGCATTGCCGGATTGCTTTAAAAGTTTAATGGACTGATCCAAATCTTCAATGGCTTTTTCTAATTGTCCGTTCTCGCAATACGCCTGACCACGATAATGAAACGATTCGTGATTTTGAGGATTCAATGCGATGGCTTGGGTGTAATCCAAAATGGCAAGATCAAGATGTTTTTCCGCCAGATGCGCGTTGCCCCGCCCTAAATAACATTCAAAATCGTCCGACTTTAATTGAAGGGCGGCATCAAAATCCACAATTGCGCGGTGAAATTCAAAGAGTTGGTTATACGCCTGCCCCCTCAAGCGATACCCTTGAACATCATCGGGATGTTCCCGAATCCATTGACCGGCGTGTTCCACGACAAGATTAAATTGGCCGCTTTCCATGGCATGATCAGCGGCATCGAGAATAGGGTGTAGGGTGTTTGACATAGTAGAGTTTTATGATAGTTGTGATGAACGCAAAGGGTTGGAAATTTTTTCTTGAACAAGGGGATTGCCCGCGGGCGAGGGGATTTGCCGCACCTCGTGCCGTGCCGCGCCGAGGGTTTGAAGGGCTTTTTCATAACGTCGACGACAAGGCAAAGTATCAGGCGCGATTTCCAGCAGGGGAATCAACGCAAACGCGCGTAAGGGCAGACGAGGATGCGGCAAGGTGAGATAAGTCCGGTTGAGACGCATCTCTCCGTAGAGCAAAATATCAAGGTCTAAGGTGCGCGGCGCAAATCGGTAACGCCTTTTTCTGCCTTGCGCGCGTTCAATGCCGTGCAATGCCGTCAACAAGGTCTTGGGGGGTAACAAGGTGGAAAGCCGTGCGACGGCATTTAAATACATCGGTTGCCGCTTTAATACGCCCCACGGGCGTGTGCGATACATCGAAGAGACGGACACCAAAGACGTGTCCGGCAAGGCGGCAAGCGAACGCAAGGCGGCGGCGAATTGCCGATGAGGATGAGCAAGATTACTGCCCAAACCGATATAAGTATCGACACGTGTGGAGTGGGTCAACATTCCAACTTATTCAACTGTTCGCCGATTTTTTCCAACGTGGAGATAAAACCGGCGAGCCGTTCTTTTTCTTGGGCGACGACCGCCGCGGGTGCGCGTGCCACAAAATTCTCGTTATCAAGTTTGGCGCGCGCTTTGGCAATTTCCGCGTTGATACGCGCGGCTTCTTTATTCAAGCGTTCGCGCTCTGCGGCAACGTCAATTTCGATTTTCAACATCAAACGAAAATCTCCGACAATCTGCACCGGCGCCGGCGATTCGGGCAACGTTTCACCCACTGCGTGAACCTCCGTTAATTTTGCCAAAGCCGAAAGATACGGCGCGAATAAGGCGACACGATGCGCATCGCCCGCCACATAAAGCGGCACTTTTTGCGCCGGCGATAATCCTGTTTCCGAACGCAAACTGCGGCAGGCGTTGATCATGGCTTTTAATTGATCGCAGGTTTCTTCCGCATGTTCGTTAATGTTGTGCGGTTCTTCCACCGGATAAGCCGCCTCACCGATAAACCGTGCCGTTTTCTTTCGGGTCAAGGGCGCGATTTCCTGCCACAATTCTTCGGTGATGAAGGGAATCAACGGATGCGCCAATCTCAATAAGGTCTCCAAAACCCATAATAGTGTTTTGCGCGTCGCCCGTTGTTGGGCTTCCGATTGATTTAATTGAGGTTTGGCAAGTTCTAAATACCAATCACAAAATTCATCCCACACCAATTCATAAATGGCGCGGGCAACAAGATCAGGGCGATATTCCGCGAAGTGTTGCGCGACTTCTCGTTTGGCACGCTCTAGCCGTGACATCATCCAACGATCCGCAAACGAATAGTGTAATGACGTTTCGTCGGCATCCATGCCGCAATCGCGCCCTTCACAATTCATCAAGACAAAGCGAGCGGCGTTCCAGAGCTTATTACAGAAATTACGATACCCTTCGCAACGCCCCATATCAAAACGAATGTCCCGCCCCGGGCTTGCCAGACTGGCAAACGTGAAACGCAGGGCATCGGCGCCAAAAGCAGGAATACCGTTGGGGAAGTCCGCGCGCGTGCGTTTTTCGATTTTGCCGGCGTCTTTGGGATTCATCAAACCGGTGGTGCGTTTTTTAATCAGCGCCGGAAGGTCAATGCCGTCTATTAAATCAATAGGGTCTAATATATTGCCCTTGGATTTACTCATCTTCTGACCTTCGGCATCACGAATCAAGCCGGTCACATAGACATCTTTAAACGGAATCTTTCCGGTTAAATGGGTGGTCATCATGATCATCCGCGCCACCCAAAAGAAAATGATGTCAAAGCCCGTGACCAAGACGGAAGAAGGCAGATAAATATCCAACGCCGCGTTAGAGACTTTAGGGTATTCGGGTGTCCAGTCTAAGGTAGAAAAAGGCCACATCGCCGATGAATACCATGTATCTAATACATCAGCGTCGCGCGTTAAGTTGCCGTGATAACCGTCTTGTGCCGCCAGCGATCGCGCTTCGTCTTCATCATGTGCTACCCAAAAACGTTGGTCGTCTCCATACCACGCGGGAATCTGATGCCCCCACCACAGTTGGCGCGAGATACACCAATCTTGCACGTTGCGCATCCAAGCATAATAAGTATTGACCCAGCTTTCGGGCACAAAGCGAATTTGCCCGGATTCCACCACGTCGATCGCCGTTTGGGCAATGCTCTTGCCACCGGCGGTCGGTTGGGTCACGGACAAAAACCATTGGTCGGTCAGCATCGGCTCGATCACGGCGTTGGTGCGATCTCCGCGAGGCACTTTTAAAGCATGGGGCTCGACTTTGACCAAGAGCATTAAGCGGGTTAAGTCTTCCACGATTTTGTCGCGCGCGACAAAACGATCCAACCCGCGATAACACGCCGGTGCTTCGTCGTTGATTTTGGCGTCTAAGGTCAAGATGCCGATCATCGGCAGATGATGGCGCAACCCCACGGCGTAGTCGTTGAAGTCGTGCGCGGGCGTGACTTTGACGCAACCGGTGCCAAACTCGGCATCGACATAATCGTCGGCAATGATCGGAATTTCGCGGTCGGTGAGCGGCAATTTCACTTTGCGACCGATTAAATGCGTGTAGCGTTCGTCGGAGGGATTGACCATCACCGCAACGTCGCCCAACATCGTTTCAGGGCGCGTGGTCGCCACCACCAAGCCCTTGAGCCCGCGAATCTCGCCCTCGACAAACGGGTACAAAATGTGCCACATGTTGCCGTTTTCTTCTTCGTTTAAAACTTCCAAGTCCGAGACGGCTGTCCCCAATACAGGGTCCCAATTCACCAGCCTTTTACCGCGATAAATCAGCCCCTCGCGGTAGAGCCGCACGAAAGTTTCGGTGACGATTTTGGATAAACCCTGATCCATCGTGAACCGTTCGCGTCGCCAATCAGGAGAGGTGCCGAGCCGCCGCATTTGGCGGCAAATGGTGCTGCCGGAGGCTTCTTTCCATTTCCAGACTTCATCCACAAAAGCATCGCGCCCTAAATCGTGACGCGATAGCCCTTTTGCCTCCAATTGACGCGCGACCACGATTTGCGTGGCAATCCCCGCGTGATCGGTGCCGGGTTGCCAGAGGGTATTAAAGCCGCGCATGCGATGATAACGGGTCAAGGCATCCATGATGGTCTGTTGAAACCCATGCCCCATGTGCAAGGTGCCGGTGACATTGGGTGGCGGCAACAAAATGCAGAAGTGATCGGATTTGCCGGTATCCAGCCCGGCATTGAAATAACCGGAAGACTCCCATTCGGGATAGCGACGACGCTCAATGTCGGCGGGGTCAAATTTGTCGATTGTCATATATGGTCAGCTTCTTGCCAAAAATCGTAAACCAAAAATTATAAGGGGGATGGCGATTAGTGGCTAGTGTTCAGGGATCAGGAATCAGGGATCAGAGGTCAGGAATCAGAAACGCTTCGCAAATGCGGTGTATCGAGTTGTGCGGAGAGGCTGCCTTTAACTCGTCATTGCGGACTTGATCCGCAATCCGGTTTTTTCCTTTAACGGGACAGGACAAGCCCGTCCCATTAAAAAGGCGCAAACCCCCGTCAGGCTAAAGCCTGACACCCCCTTTTGTGGAACGCCCAAAAGTAAAAACCTACACTCGCGGGTTCGGCAAAAAGTAAAACCCTACTTTTGGGCGGTAATGATTTCCAAAAAATCTCGGGGGGGCCGACGATTTTTTGCATTACCGGCAAAAAGTACCACTTTTTGCCGAATAAAAAAAACGCCGGAACAAGCCGGCGTGAGAGGGATAAGCAAGAAATGTTATGGTGTTTTTCCTTGTAAGCGTTTTTCAGGTTTGCTTTTTAATTTGGCAAGCCCTTCTTTTGCAATCGGATTGTCGGGGTCAAGTTTGATAGCTTCATCGTAATCAGCGCGGCATTGCTTAAAATGACTCTTATCGCAATGCGCAGAGCCACGAACGGCATAAGCATCCGAAACTTTATAACCAAGTCCGATTGCCTTATCCAAATCTTCGATTACACGATCCGGCTTATTCATAAAGTTATTTACAAGACCGCGAAAAAATAAAGCCTCCGCATTATTCGGTTCACGTGTTACTACCACAGAAAGATTACGATAAGCCAGATTATATTTTCGGCTTAGATAGTACTCCGTTCCGCGCAGAAGAAAAAATTCAGTCTCTTGAGGGTTCAATATAATTGCTTCGCTAAAATCCTCAATGGCCCTTTCATGATCTTTCTTCAGTCCAAATGCTTTTCC
>JAIRPA010000055.1 GCA_031257235.1 Burkholderiales bacterium
CAACGCAACATGCGACGTTTTGCGTCCCACGGTTGACCGGCAAGATTCATCGACGCGCGATTGTAGAGAATCCGACGATTCACGGGCCACGCCCACGACCATCCGAGCGTATTGCCCAACCCGGAAGGATCCGCCGCGTCACGCCGCGCCATTTGATTCCCGGCTTCCGTCCACGACCCCGCGTAAATCCAACAGGCGCAAGCCGTGCTGCCGTCGTCGCGCAATTGCGCAAACGATGAAAAGAGTTGCCCTTTTTTCAGGATGACCGCGCCGGTGGCAGGATCGGTTAAATCCGCCAACGCGCGACCATTGGACTCTTTGGCGACCTCTTCGGGAGAGGGTTCTTCCGGTTGCGAGTAATTCCACGACATGTTTAAGACTTGTTCGGGTAAACGTCCGCCTTCTTTTTCATAGAGCTCACGAACTTTGACCATCAGTGCCGCGACAATGGCGGTATCGGGCTTGCCTTCTCCGGGCGGATGCGCGCCTTCCCAATGCCACTGCACCCAACGACCGGAATTGGTGATCGACCCTTCTTCTTCGGCAAAGCACGAAGAGGGCAAATTAAAGACTTCCGTTTGGATGTCTTCCGGTTTGACATCGTTGAACTCTTGATGGTTTTGCCAGAAGTTGGCGGTTTCGGCTTCTAAGGGATCAATCACAACCATATATTTGAGTTTTGACAACGCGCGCACCGTTTTATGTTTGTTCGGGAAGCACGCCACCACGTTGTATCCTTGGACGATCAACCCGTTGACGTTGCCCTCTTCCATCATATTGATGTAGTGCATCGTATCGTAAAACTTATCCCACTTCGGCAACCACTGATAACCGAAATCGTTTTCGGGTTGTGCTTTATCGCCGTAAAAACTCTTTAAAAGACTAATAAAGAATTTAGGATAATTCCCCCAATAATTGACTTGACCTTTTAAAAGTGTTTTGGGCGTTTGCGTGCGCAAATACGTTTGAAGATCAGGCTGTTTATCGGAAGGCAACGCCAGATAACCCGGCAATCCGTTTGCCGTCACGCCAAAATCGGAAATCCCTTGAACGTTGGTGTGACCGCGCAAAGCGTTGATCCCGCCGCCCGGCATCCCGATGTTGCCCAAGAGCAATTGGATGATGGCCATCGTGCGGATGTTTTGCGCGCCGACGGTGTGTTCCGTCCAACCCAGCGCATAAAGCGAAGTCATGGTTTTATCAGGCGCGGCGGTTTCGGCGATCATCTCGCACACCATTTGAAAACGATCTTTGGGCGTGCCGCAAATCGTTTCCACCATCTCCGGCGTATAACGGCTCACGTGTTTCTTTAAGAGCTGCCACACGGTGTGGGGGTCTTGCAGGGAAGGATCACGAAGCGCGAACCCTTCCGCGTCTAATTGATAACTCCACGTGGAACGATCGTATTGACGTTTTTGCGCGTCCCAACCTGAAAATAAACCCTCGTTAAATTCAAATTTGGGATTGACCAAAAAGGAAGCGTTGGTGAAATCGCGCACATAGTCCTTCAAAACCTTATCGTGCGTGATCAAATAGTTAATCACCCCGCTTAAAAAGGCGATGTCCGTGCCGGGGCGCAGACGAACGTGCTCATCCGCCACAGCCGCCGAGCGCGTGAAACGCGGATCGACCACGATGATTTTTGCGTTGTTTTTGATTTTCGCTTCAATCGCCCAACGGAAACCGACGGGATGCGCTTCTGCCGCATTGCCGCCCATCACTAACACCAAGTTCGCGTTTTTGATGTCCACCCAATGGTTGGTCATCGCGCCGCGCCCAAACGAAGGAGCAAGACTTGCTACCGTCGGGGCGTGTCAAATACGCGCAACGTTTTCGACGCTGACGATACCTAACGCGCGTGCGAACTTTTGCGTGAGTAATCCTGTTTCATTGGTTGAGGCGGTACACGCCAACATGCCGGTCGTCAATAAGCGATTGACGGTGATGCCTTGATCGTTTTTCTCGATCAAGTTTGCGTCACGATCCGATTTGATGTGACGCGCGATTCGGGTCAGTGCCTCATCCCAGCTGATGCGTTTCCATTGATTGGAGCCGGGTTCGCGCACTTCGGGGTAGCGAAGTCTGTCTTTGCTTTTGACCAGATCGACCAAACCCGCGCCTTTGGGACACAACGCGCCGCGACTGACCGGATGATCCGGGTCGCCCTCGATGTGAAAAATGCTTTCTTTGACATTGCCCGCGCCATCGCTTTTGCTGTACATCAAAATACCGCAACCGACCGAACAATAAGGACAGGTATTACGTGTTTCGCGCGCGCGCATGAGCTTATAAGCCCGCGCGTCTGCCAAAGCGGCGTTGGGCGTAAAACCTAATGCCACCAGCGAAGTCCCTGCCATGCCACTTCCGCAAACTTTAAAGAATTGCCGTCTTGAAACGTGCATGAGTAACCTCCTCAAGAGAAAAAAGACGTTTTTGAGAGGGATGACGAATGTTGGTCTCTGTGAAATAGGTTGATGGACGCGGTGCGGACAGCCTGAACATAGGAAAACCCTACTTGGCTATCTTGCCGGTCATGTTCATCACGCCACCTCCAAAAAAACGTGACGGTATGGTATCAAAGAATTTTTTGAAAAGATACAAAAGCCCCTTTTGAACTGTGGCTTATCGGGTTCGGAGATCAGGGATCAGAGGTCAGGGATCAGACCGTCATTCTGCGCGAGCCTGCTACAGCAGGCGTAGTCGCAGAACCCACGGCGCCGTTTCTACAAAAAACCATCAGGGTATCCCTGTGGTTTTTTGGTAGCTCTAACCGGCAAAAAGTAGGTTTTTACTTTTTGCCGAACCTATCAGAGGTCAGGAATCAGGGCTCGTCATTGCGGCGACCGAAGGAAGTGACCCGCAATCCGGTTTTATCGCCTTTCCTGCAAAAAAGTATCCGGCTTTGCCGGTGCTTTTTTGGAAGCACACGCCGGCAAAAAGTAGACTTTTACTTTTTGCCGAACCTATCAGGGATCAGCCGCAAGGGGACGCCGCCCTCGGCGTCTCGCCGTAGGGGCGAGGCTTGCCTCGCCCACCAAATGCTATTTCACCTTTTACTCAATACCGGCGGCAATTCATAAGCAGTATTTCGCCCTCTGCTTGAGGACTTCATGAGCGCGCCTAATGCTAAGAGTTGATTGATGTCACGAAGCGCGGTGTCGTGCGAACAATGCGCGATGGATGCCCATTTAGCGGTGGTGAGTTTGCCTGAAAAACCATCCAATAATCTATTGAGCAACTTGACTTGCCGCTCGTTTAAGGGAGCGGTTGCCCACTGTTGCCAAAATTGCGATTTCATCAACACGGCATCCAGAACACTATGCGCCTCATTCACGGCTCGGCTTAACGCGCCTAAGAACCACAAGAGCCAATCGGTGACATCCGCACCTCCTTTTTGAGCAAGTTCCAAGCTGTTGTAGTAATCTTTTCTTTCTCGTTGCAATTGCGCGGACAAACTGTACAAGCGTTGAGGACAACCGTCCGCGCGAGCCAGAAAAAGATCACTCACCGCGCGAGCGATACGTCCGTTACCATCATCAAACGGATGAAGCGTCACAAACCACAAATGCGCCAGCCCCGCCTTGATGAGTTCCGGCTCTTCGCTTTTTTGATTTGCCCACCCTAGAAATCGCTTAATTTCATCGGGAAGAATGTGTGCAGGAGGTGCTTCAAAATGAACCTTGCGTCGCCCAATCGGACCGGACACGACCTGCATCGCACCGGAGGAATCGTCGCGCCATTTGCCCACGCGAATTTTATCCATACCGGAATAACCTGTCGGAAACAAAGCCGCATGCCACGCAAAGAGCCTTTTTTGAGACAAAGGGCGAGACGAATGAGAGGTAGCATCCAGCACCATCTCAACAATCCCATCCACGTGGCGGTCTATCGGCGTCACGGCGCCGGCATCAATACCCAAACGCTTGGCAAGTGAGGAGCGCACGGATGCCGCATTCAAAAGTTCCCCTTCAATCTCACTGGTTTTGAGCACGTCATCCGTTAATACGAGAAGACCGGCTTGACTGCGTAAAGAAGGCAATACGTTGACCAAACGCCCAAGCAAAACTCCCTGAGCGTGGTGTATTTCTGTCATCAACGGAATCAATGTCGGAAGGTTATAGCGCCACTCTGTCCAATCGCGGCGTTGCCAAATATAAAGACTGTCTTTTATTTTCATACTCAAGATTTAACCTTTAACCGGACAAAAAAGCAAGCTAATCTACGCAAAATATGCGTCGAATAGGCGTTGATCCGACGCATTTCTTGAGGCAAACATCAGAAATTTAGGGTTCAGCCAAGGGGACGCCGGCATCAAGCGTCCCGCGCCGCCTTTCCTTACAAAAAAGTATCGGGCTTTGCCCGTACTTTTTTGCTGACTTTAACCGGCAAAAAGTAATACTTTTTGCCGAACCTTTAAAACCGGATTGCGGGTCGAGACCGCTTGTGACGACGCGCTTTGCGCGTCCGCCGCCAAAGGCTGCGTGTGGATTCTGCGACAACACTCGGCGCCCAAAAGTGAAAACCTACTTTTGGGCGGGTGGAGTTACCAAAAAATCGCGGGACAACCTTTGGTTGGGGCGGAACTTACTTTGCGAAGCAAAGTTAGTGGAGACCAAAACCCCGACGATTTTTTGTATAAACGGCGGCGCGGGACGCTTGATGCCGGCGTCCCCTTGTATGACGCGCACTGCACGTCTGCTACCCAAAGACGAGATGGAAAATTACGGACTGTGTTGTACGGGACGCTGTCCACAGCGTCCCGATGTGCATTATTGTTTGTTTATATAGTCAGAAACAAGTGCAAATAATAGAGCTATGTTTATTAGAGGTATTGTTACAACAATAATGGAAAAAGTGATTTTTGACGGACCGAAATAGTAGTCCTCATGCTTTTTCTTTACGATTTCCCCTATCTTCATCATAAAATACATATACCTTGCAAAACCGACAAAAAGACAACTAAATCCGACCCAGATAATAATAATTCCAATCAAAGAAAAGTAATGTAAAGTAAAATTATTCGCCAAGTAAAAACAAACACATCCTATGATGATAGTGCCCAGCATAACAAATATCATATACTTTAAAGTAATAAACGCTTTATCGTTGATGATTTTAACTTCTTTATCGTTCATTATTTTGCTAAAAGATATTTTATTCATAATTTTGAACAACCACTACCAACATTTTTTGCCCGTCCATGTTCTTTGAGCTCCAGCCCCAAAACCGATTTCCACTCCTGCCGGAACCGCCAAACATAAAAGGCAGAAAACTAATTCTACATCACACTTCTTAATACCCTATTTGTTATTATTCACTTATTCGTTAAAAATTTCTCTCAATATCGATCCTATGCCGTTAGTCAATGGCAAGCATACTAAACATATTGATATTCACGTTTAATCTAAATGACTCTCAATCTAATAGGAATAGCGTTGACGTAGCCATAGAATCGTTATAACACTGTAAATTCCACCGAACAACCAGCCAAGAGGAAATAGCAAGGTAAAAACAATTACTTTTGTACTTCTTAAAGTATACAGACTTTTAATCCGAGAAATAAATTCATTGCCCCACTGTTCTGAATGTTGCATTGCCGAAAAAAGAGTCGCCCCTAGTGTTCCAACAATACAACCAATAATGATACCAATAACCACATAGGTCAATATGTGATCTAACCGATTT
>JAIRPA010000062.1 GCA_031257235.1 Burkholderiales bacterium
AAAGGTTTAAATTCCGGATCCATCTTGACCATGAAATCCATGTTTTCAGGGCAATACTGCGCCCACGCTTCGGCAAGGGCGTCCGAGACTTCCGGTTGCTCGCCTTCGAGCTTCCAAGGAATGTTTTCGCCGCTGAATAAGGCTTTGGCGTATTCCTTCAACGCCGCGCGATCATAGCCTTCGTCCGGACAGTGGAAAATCCCGCCCGCCATGCGGCTGTTCGGATAATGGGCGTTTGCCATTTGTTTTTCCAAGATTAAAACTTTGGCGCCGGCGTCGTGAGCTTCAATCGCGGCGCACGCGCCCGCGCCGCCATAACCCACAATGACCACGTCGGCTTCACGATCCCACTTTTTGGGGACGGGAGCGGCGGCTTGTGCCACACCGCCGGAGAGCGCCAACGCGCCTGCGCCGGTAACGGCAGTCTTTAAGAAATTGCGACGATTTTGAGTGCGAGACATGTTTAATACTCCTTTTGATGAGGTTTATAGAGGGTTGTGCGGCAAAATGAGGCGATCGCCACGTTCTGCGGTTTGGGGCTTCAAGCGAAGTATCATTTTGTGCGCAAGATGATTCTAGTCCTTGCAAATTGCATAAGCAATACTTATGAAACAATTGATATATATTGTTAATAAAAAATAATAACTACTTTTTTTTTGGGGGGGCAGGAATTAGGGGTTAGTGGTTAGTGGTCAGGGATCAGGTGAGGACGCCGCCTTCGGCGTCCCGCGCCGCCTTTTTTACAAAAAACCATCAGGGTCTCCCTGTGGTTTTTTGCTAACCCCAACCGGCAAAAAGTATCACTTTTTGCAGTCGAGTGTTGTCGCAGAATCCACGCCGCCGTTCCTACCAAAAAGTATCCGGCTGCGCCGGTGCTTTTTGGGTGACTTTCACCGCCCAAAAGTAGGTTTTCACTTTTGGGCGTTCCACAAAAGGGGGTGACTGCGAAGCAGTCGGGGGTTTGTTTTTCGGGAGAAGCAAGCCTCGTCCGCGTACGCTTTTTAAAACCGGATTGCGGGTCTGCCTGCCTACGGCAGGACTGCCCGCAATGACGAGGTGTGGAATCGCGGAGGCGAAGGTTTGATCCCGTGTTTTGCTTGCGGGACGCCGAGGGCGGCGTCCCCTTGGCTGATCACTGATCACTGATCACTGATCACTGAAACGCTTTTTGCCGCCCGCCCCGCGTTTGACGTACCAAGAACGAACCCAGATCAGCACCAAGAGCACCACGCCGGTCAACACGAATTTCATTTCCGGTCTTAAGACCAGATACGCCGCAAACGCCAAAACCAAGCGTTCCCACCACGCAATCGGTCGGTTGATGTAACCCATCAACGCAAAGCCGATACAAAACAACACGGCGCAGGCACTGATGGTCGCCAAGACATTCTCCTGCCAATTGCCCTGCATCAACAACCCCGGGTCATGGCAAAACGCATAAGGCACGATGAAGGCAAGAATGCCCAACTTGCACGCAATTAGACTTGTTTTCATCGGTGGTGATTCCGCAATGGAACTCGCGGCAAAAGCGGCAAGCGCGACCGGCGGTGTGATGTTGGACAAAATCGCGTAATAGAAGACAAACATGTGCGCGGCAAGCGGCAAAAAGCCCAATTTGATGAGCGCCGGCGCGCAAAGCGCGGAAGCAAGAATATAGGCGCCGGTCGTCGGCAAGCCCATGCCGAGAATGATCGAAATAATCATCACAAAAAAGAGCGCCAAAAACGGCACATCATTCGTCAACATCAACGCCACGCCGGTTAATTTGCCGCCCACGCCGGTCAAAGACGCCGACCCCAACACGATGCCTGCCGTCGCGCACGCAAGACACACCAAAGGAATGTTGCGCGTCCCAAGAAAAATGGCGTCGAAGATGGCAAGCGGACCCATCCGATGACCTTTGTTGAATAAGGACACCACCCACGCAATCGCAATACCGATCAAGCCGGCCAGCATCGGGGTATAACCTGCCACCAAAAAGTACACCAATCCGACGATTGGCAACAGCAAATACGCGCGTTTAAAAATGGCTTTTTTATCGGGAATCTCTTCGGGCGACAAACCGCGCATTCCGTTTTTGACCGCCGTCAGCCACACCATCAATAAGACCGAACCGTAATAGAGCAAAGCGGGCAAAATCGCGGCAATCACAATGGTTAAATAATCCATGTGCAGAAACGACGCCATTAAAAACGCGCCCGCGCCCATCACGGGCGGCATCAGTTGTCCGCCGGAACTGGCCACCGACTCCACCGCGCCGGCAAACGCCGGACGATAGCCTAAGCGTTTCATCAGAGGAATCGTAAACGAGCCGGTGCCATAGACATTGGCCACCGCCGACCCGTTGATCGAGCCCAATAAGCACGAACTCACCACGGCGACTAAGGCAGGCCCGCCGGGCAAGGCACCGGTCAAGGCTTTGGCGACTTCCATGAAGTAAGGTCCCGCGCCGCTTTTTTCCAAAAATCCGCCGAAAATCAAAAAGATGATCACGAAGGTGGCGGAAACGCCTAAGGGCGACGAAAAAATACCTTCGTCGGTGAGATAAAGATGCTCGATCACCTCGGCGTAATTAAAAGAACTGCCGCGCAACAAGCCGGGCATCTGATCGGCAAAAAACATGTATGAGCCGAACACAAAAGCCACCAGAACAATCGGCAACCCCACGACGCGCCGCGTGCCTTCCAACAACAATAACGCCAACACGATGCCCAAGACCACTTGCGGCATCGTCAACACATCCACTTGCTGAATGCGGTTGATTACAGACTCGTAATTTAAAACGACATAGAGCGAGGGCAAGGCAGAAACCACCGCCAATAAAAGATCGTACCAGGGGATTTTGGTTTCAATTTTGCCGGGCTTGGCGGGAAACAGTAAAAACGCCAGCGGCAAGATCATCATCAAGTGTATGTTTCTTTGCAAAAACGATTCATAAGTACCGAACGCCGCCGTGTACAAATGAAAAAGTCCGATGATGACGATATAAACGTACACCACCTTATATTGAAGAGCTTCGAGTTTTCGCATCTTTTAACACCTGACAAGTTATAAATATTATTCGCTTAAAAAAAACACCGACAAAAGAGGAAGGCTAAAGGTGAAGCGGTATAAACAATCGGGCGCGATGCCTGCCTGCCGCAGATCAAAATCGCGCCCTACGTTAAATCCTCCCGCGTTCCGAATGTTGATAAGTCTTACGGCTTATCGGCAACGCTTTGCCAGAATTTTTGCGAGCCGGGATGACTGGGCAAGCCCTGCGGAAGAACCGTTTTGGGGCTTAACTCCTGCATGTCCGCAATCGCGGCGGCAAGCGTTTTTTTGCTGTTCCACATCGACTTATTCAATTCATAGACCAGCGATTCGGGCAAATCTTTGCTCACCACGATGCAGGTATAATCGCCCAGCGTTTTGACGGGTGTCGTCACACTCTTATAAATGCCGGGTTTGATTTCGTGGGTCACGGTGCCGTAAGCAGCCGCCACTTTATCGAGCGCGGCTTGTTCAATCGGCAATACTTGAATCGCCTGATTGCTTTCAATGTTCATCACGATGGAGGCAATCGGTCCCACCGAAAACGCGAAGACATCAATATGTTTATCGGCGATTAAGTCCGCACCGCCTTCATAGGAAGCGTATTCCACCGTCCAACCTTTGGTTTTTTTGAGCGCGTCCGTGCTTAGGTTATAGCCTTTATTCAGAATAACTTTGACCGCAAATTCAGACGCGGTTCCGGGCTTTAAGGTGGCAAAACGCACTTTGTCTTTTTTGAGCAGATCGCCCAAAGACTTGATGTTGTTGGCTTTGGCGTAGTCGTCCCGAATGATGAAGTAAGTCACCTGCGTGTAGAGGTTCGCCATGATCACGGCGTTGTTGATGGTGCGATCTTTGAAATCTTCTTCGCGCTTCATCGCCGCGCCTAAAAAAGAAGTCACGGAAAAACCTAAGTCGCCTTTTTTGGAATCGGCATTGATGATGTTGGAAACGCCGCCACCGCTACTGCTGGAAGTCGTGACGACTTCTTTGCTCCAAATGTCGGCCAACGCCGTGCCGAGCGCGAACCAGTTACCGCCCGGAGGACCCGACATAAAACGCAATTGATCAGGCCAGCCGGTTTTATCGACCCCGCCGGCAGGCGCAGCCCATGAAAGCCCCGCGCACATCAGCGAAACCAACGACAAAGCAATAAAGTGGAAAAAACGTTTCATGAGATTCTCCTTAGCATTGAGAAAGCGGGTAAAAATACGGTGTCACATTGCGGGCAATGCCCCCGGAAAGCCTTGGGTTTGGCGACATTGCAAAGGTTTCACGCGCGACGCGTCACGTGAAGTTAAAAAAGATTGACCGGTTTGTCAAGGTATTTTTTAAGACATTGTCGTTTTATGATGCGACGGGGATGCAAATGACGGTGTTTCTGATGCCCGGGCTCTGGTTCCCGGAATCCCGATCCCTGAAACACAGAATCCACACGCCGCGAAGCGGCGTCTATTGCGGCGATCGAAGGAAGCGACCCTCAATCCGGTTTTAGAGGTTCGGCAAAAAGTGAAAATCTGCATTCGCGCCGGTTCGCGGCTAATTCTTTCTTTGTTTTTTTTCGTGTTTTGCGGCACGCTCGTGTATTTTCTCAATGCTTTGAGCATCCCACAGTTCACGTTGCCATTGTGTGTAGTCGAAGGTGTCGCGTTTCACCATACTGATAAATCGCTCCGCATCCACCGCGCCTAAGGTCGCAATCAGAGCTTTCATGGCCTCAACGCGAATGGCATTATCTGTTCTCATGGTTAATTCTCCGTTTCCCTGATGAAATCTATAGGGTTAATTATTTTAATATCTGTAAGGGACTTATTGGTCAGCTTGTGATCTGTTGTCACAAAATAACTACAACCACTCTTAATAGCGCAGGCAATGTGTAAGGCATCTTTGGGACGAATGCCATGTTTTACGATTTGATGACCAAGAGTCAAAATATCGTCCGAAGCCGGGCAATAAGAATCGGCAATTTCTTTCCACAACGAAATAGCGTCTTTGATGTCTTGATAAGGGTTTTCACTATTCTCAAAATCGAGCATATACGACCAAACAAGAGAGTATTTTTTGTCTCGCACAGCGGATTGAATAAATAGTTTCGCTTCCGTTTCTAAGCGAATTTTCAATTGCTCTTGATCATCAAAAGGACGGTTAAAACTGCAGTTATCCAAATATATTTTCGTTATGCTCATGTACAAGAAAATCCAATGCTAAAAAACACATTCTTACAAATAAATACGGACGCGCGGTGCCCGCATTGCTTTTCCTACAAAAAAACATCCGGCTTTGCCGGTGTTTTTTGGGTAATTTCAATCGGCAAAAAGTAGGTTTTCACTTTTTGCCGAACGATTCCCTTTTTGCCGTCCCCTACCCCTCCATGCTCCTCTGCCACAGCGCGTGATCCATCAGCACCAATGCCAGCATTGCCTCTGCCACGGGCACGGCGCGCAATCCCACGCAAGGGTCGTGTCTGCCGGTGGTCTTGATGATGGTGGCGTTGCCCGATTCGTCGATGGTTTGAAGCGGTGTGGTAATGGAGGGCGTGGGTTTGACGGCAAGGGTCACCACAATCGGCTGACCGGAAGAAATACCGCCCAATACCCCGCCCGCGTGGTTAGATAAAAAGCCGGACGGCGTGATTTGATCGTTATGCTCGCTGCCGCGCATCAACGCCGCCGCCACGCCGTCACCGATTTCCACCGCCTTGACCGCGTTGATGCCCATCATGGCGTAAGCAATATCGGCATCCAAACGATCATAAACCGGCGCGCCCAGACCGGCGGGCACGTTCGTCGCTTCAATGCGCACCGACGCGCCGCAGGAATCTTGATCGCGCCGCAGTTGATCTAAATAGCCTTCCAACAAAGCAACTTGATCCGCGTCGGCAATAAAAAAAGGATTGCGGTTGACGACTTCCCAATCTTTGATTGCAATTTCATGGATGCCCACGCGGGTCACGCAGGCGCGGATCGTAAGGCTTAACTGTTCAAACAACCATTTTTTGGCAATGGCACCGGCCGCCACGCGAACCGCGGTCTCGCGGGCAGATGCGCGTCCGCCGCCGCGATAATCACGAAATCCGTATTTTTTAAAATAGGTATAGTCCGCGTGCCCCGGACGAAACGCCTGCGCCACGTTGTTGTAGTCTTGACTTCGGGCATCTTGATTTCTAATTAAAAACGCAATCGGCGTGCCGGTGGTTTTGCCTTGAAACACGCCGGAGAGTATTTCGACCGTGTCCGGTTCTTTT
>JAIRPA010000173.1 GCA_031257235.1 Burkholderiales bacterium
GGTACTTAGTTTGCGAAGCAAAGTTAGTGGAGACCAAAACCACGGTTGGGGCGGAACTTACTTTGCGAAGCAAAGTTAGTGGAGACCAAAACCCCGACGATTTTTTGTAGGAAAAGCAATGGCGGGCGAGGCAAGCCTCGCCCCTACGGCGGGACGCCGAGGGCGGCGTCCCCTACACAAAAAAGTATCCGGCTTTGCCGATGCTTTTTTGCTAACTATTACCGGCAAAAAGTACCACTTTTTGCCGAATAAAAAAGCCCCCTTTATAAAAGGGGGTGGCAGGCTTTAGCCTGACGGGGGTTTGCGCTTTTCGGGACGCTTGATGCCGGCGTCCCCTTCGACTGAACCCTTATTCCTGATTCCTAATCCCTGATCCCTGAATGACTCAGCCACACCAACAATGTCACGGTTGTTAAGACGAGCGCTAAACCAAAATTCAAGATCACCACCGATTGAATGTCCATCCATGTCAATAAAACACCGATGGACCATAAAGTGATCAGCGCCGAAATTCTCGAAACCGACATTCTTAATGCCGTTAATGAACTGATGTGTTCGATGGAGACTTTGCTTTGATACAAGTAAGCGTAGAAAAGCAACAACAACGTGATGTAAACAATCAGCACGCAATACAAGGCAACAAAAATAAACCGATCGTTGGAGTACATTAAATAAAACAATAGACTAAAGAAGGGTATGGAAACCACCGCAAAGCTCGCCAATCGTTTGATTTTAATTTTATCAACGTGGACCTGATTCACGGCAACGCCAATGATTTGGAAAACGGCGTAAAAAATAAAAAATTGTTCTTTATCTAATTGCTTGTCTAAAAATAAAGCTTGCCAAAATTGAAAATGCGTTTGAAAGAATATTTGACTAACCGCCGTTAAAATCAAGATAAGCCTGATGGTTTGATTGTTTTTAATTTCAGACACACATGAGCTTATGTGTTCTTTGATTTGCGCGCCAACGCTTCCTTTAGCGTTTAATAAAGGCGCTTGTTTTAAAGTAAAGTATTTCAATACGACGGTTGAGGACAAAATCACCAGCATCACGGAAATTAAATACATGGTTTCGCCAATGGCGAAATATAAAAATGACCCTACCGTGCTTGCAATCAACATCGAGATCAACGAAAATTGACCGCTTCTTCGGATGAATTGGGAAATCCGTGTTTCTTTTGCCTCGCCTTCTTGGTGTAGCTTTTTAATATTGACCATCACGTCCGAATCAAGGGTTCCCGATTCTAAAGCCGTACAAATGCCATAAAGAAACCACGCCGCCGAAATCAAGATAAAGCCGTCAAAAAACATCACCATCAAAAAGAAGAGACCCAACAATAAATTTGAGGCAATGTATAGTTTTTTCCGATTCATCAAATCGCACATGATTCCGCTGGGGAATTCAAAGATGATAATTGCAAGGCTGTAAAACGATTGGATGAAGGCAATATCGCTCAAAGACAACCCCTTTGAGAGCAATAACACCGTCAAGACGGAATGAGGTAACGCAATGGACATGGAAGTCAATGCGTTGGAGAAGTAATACGCTTTTATGCTGTTATTTAGTTTTTTGATGTCACTCACAATAACGTCCCTTTTGACCTAGAGTGTAAGGTATCAGGGATTCGGGATCAAGGTTTCAGGGATTCGGGGGTTCGCCCAAAAGTAAACCCCTACTTTTGGGCGGTTGGAATTTCCAAAAAAGTACGGGCAAAGCCCGATACTTTTTTGTAGAAACGGCGGGGTGGATTCTGCGACTTCGTTTGCTAAAGCAAACTGCGCGCTTAAATGACGCGCTCTGATACCTGATTCCTGAAAGGCAGAATCCACACGCAGCCTTTAGGCTGCGTCATTGCGGACTTGATCCGCAATCCGTTTTTTCAACCGGCAAAAAGTACCACTTTTTGCCGAATAAATACACACAAAGGGCGGGGACAACCCCCGCCCTTTGCCACTGCGCGCCATCACACCACACCTACGCGCCACAAACGATTAGCGTTGTTAGAACCGATGATTTAACGTAATAAACCCTCCATGAATCTTAGTATCATTGCTGATCACGCCATCGTAGGCAATCTTCAACGTACCGTTCTTCCACAACGGGATCGTCGCGCCCACCGACACGCCCAACGAATGTTCCACAAAGGGATTGCCCAAAATGGTGAACGTATCGTTGGCGCCGTCAAAGGCTAAGCGCGTGCCGACGTTTCTTTGATGGAGTTGACGTTGCCAGCTCAAATCTCCCTCCAACACCGCACTCCCCACCAGCATTTGACCGCGAGCGCCGATCGACACCATCGTATAGTTATCGATCTTACCCGGAGAATGCAAAGCACCGTTGCCGCCTTTTTCTTGGAAAGACGCAGAATCAATGTGCGTCCAGGTCACGCCAAAGTAAGGCTCAACCATATAGTCTTTGCCTCGGAACAAATACCCGGCTTCGCCAAAGGCTTGACCGATATTGATGGCGTAATCTGCCGTGAGCTTTTGCGGGGTTTGCAACATCGAAACGTTTCGGGTGGTCTTGACGTTGTGACGCCCATACGTCGCGCCATACGTAAAGTGATACGCTTCGTATTCTTTGGCGGCATACAAACCTATTTCGTAGCTGTCGATATCCGCCTCGCTGCGTCTGTCGTCAATCTTAAAGCTAGACCGACCCCCGCGTGCCGCAATCCCGACTTTGTTGCCGTCGCCAAACACGCGATCCGCCCCAATGCTCAATCCGCCGCCTTTTAATTTCGCTTCGGCAGCGTTTCTGTCCGGGGTGGCATCCATCTGCAACACTTTGCCGTCAACGCTTGCCCAAAGATTGCCCTGCTCTTTTAAGGCGCGGACAAATATCGGTTCGTCAGACGTGTTATCAACTGCCGCTAAATAGATTTCATGGTTATCCTCATAATAACTGTGCGCGTGTTTGTTGAGTAACCCTGACCACGCACGGTCTGACTTGGCTAACGCCGAACGCAAACTCGCGTGAATTTCACCGGACAATTGATCCAACAATTCTCTCAAATCATCCTCGTTCTTCACGTTCGGGTTTTGCGAAATCACTTCGTTATAAATCGGAGAACCGTTGACATCTTCTAAGCCGTCCGCCGTTTCGATCTGATTGGGCGTATCCGCAAAATCACCGATGCCGTTATTGTTGCGTTTGATCCGAAGTTTGACTTTATTCAAAAACTCGGTCAATGATTGATTCTCTTCATAAGCAATTTCCAAATCCAAGAATAATGAGCCCTCGGAAAGACCAAATTTCGGGTCTCTTTGGAAACGATGAATGGATTCGGTGCTGACGTTATCAATGATCGTCCATTCCCCGGTAGGATCATGAGTGAAGTCATTTTCCGAATACACCACTTCAACCACCGCGTTCGGGTCCACCGAAATATTGCCTGTTACCAATAAGCGGTCAGAGACACCGTTTTCGGATAAATCCACGCGATAAATAGAATCGTCGCCTAAGTGTAAATCTCCTTGGAAGGTCATCGTACCGATTTTGTCGGACTCAGGGATCGTATTATCGGGATCATCAAAAATATGCGTGGTCGTGTTGTAATACGGCACTTCCAAGTACCCGCTGTCCGGCGAAATAATCCCGTTCAAATTGTGACGAGTCGCACCGTAAACGCCGCTACCGGCAAGCGTGGCACCTTCTGCCAATTCAAACGTGCCGCCGGGCATGTTCAACACCGGCGTGTTATCGTCTTTGACCGACATTCTGAAGGTGCCGCTTTGAACGCTCACGGCAGGTTCGCCGGATACCCCGGACACATTCAACGTATTGTTGCCCACCCATTGAACAATCGCGTTATTCAGATCAACCACCACTTTATCTTTGGTATGACCGTCATCACTGGTGATGGGATCATCAAAATAAATGTTGTGGTCTCCGGTTAGGCTAATCGTCGTATCGCTGCCCAAATGAAGCGAGTTGGTTTTTCCGCCGCCGACATTGACCAAATCCTTATTGTCTTTAAACGCAATAATCCCGTTTGAAGTATCCAGCGTCACCGTGGCTCTTTCATCAGGTTGGCTACCCGCCGCCACGAAAATCGCGCCCCCCTTGTCTTCAGAGGTATTGCCCGTGAAATAAGTATTTCCGTGCAGACTTAAATTCACGTTCTCGCCCGTGATCGCTAAAGCTCCCCCTTGCGCGCCTGCGGTATTGTCCACGAAATACGCCTTTTCGCCCAAATACACATCCGCATCCGCCGACTCGGACAAAACCGCGATCGCACCGCCTTGACCTGAGACGGCTTGGTTTTCGCCAAAGGTCGAGAATAAATCCACCTTCAACGCCGAGGGGTCAACGCCGGCTTGAACGATGGCGATGCCGCCGCCGGTTTCCGCCACGTTATTCAATACGGCAAGTTTGCTGTTTTCGCCTGCCGCAAAGACTAATGCGTCGGGGGATTCGGAAACAACATTCACCGCGCCGCCGGAGGGAAGGTATTGCGTCATCCCTTGATCGTCGGCGTTGGTGGCGCCCACGTTATACAGGGTTAATGTGGTATTGGGCGCAATATCAAAGGTGAGTTTGCCCTCCGGCGACGGATCCATCCGGCTCCCCACTTCAAAGTGATTCGACAAGGTGCGATCGTTGCCGTCTTCACCCGTCACCACAAGCACTTGTCCGTTGCCCGTCACGCCAAACGATTCACCGGCGGCCACCGTGACCACCCCGGCTTGAGTATTTTGCGCGTTGGTATTGTCGCTGTTCCATGCCCCTAAGGCTTCATCGTTATTCAAAACCACCGTGCCGCCATTTAAAGCCACACCGCCGTCAAAACGAGTGGCAAGATTAAAGGTGGCTTTGGTGTCGTCGCCGCTGACGGTCAAAAGCCCGGACGCCGGGGATAACGTGCCATCATCGTTCACCCAAGAGGTGCCGCCGTAAATGGTGCCGCCGTTGAAGGTATAGTCTCCGCCGGTCACATCCATCGCGGAGACAATCACGCCGTCACCGGCGACATCCACCGTCGGAGACATTTCCCAACCCAGCGTGTCGAACACGGCGCGGTCAAGCATTAAAAAGTTGACGTTGGTGTCCGCGTAAGTCACCACGTTTGCCTGCGGATTCCAATCGCGCGCACCGCTAAAGCTCCATGTGCCCAAGCCGTCTTCTTCGACAAGATCGCGCCAATACATCGCGCGGTTGGCTTCCTGCCACGTGGTCAAATAAACGTTTTGATCGTCTTGAAACAGACTCACCGTCCACTGACGCGGCGGGTTCAACCCAAAGGGGCTTTGTTGACCCAAAACGGTGATGTTGTCTTCGTCAAACAACAAATCCGTGACGCCGGCGGGCGCAGTAGCGTCTAACACACGATACGTCCCCAATCCCCAACGGGTCAAATTGATGGTGTTCGGGTTCGCGCCTTGAGCTACTCCGCCTTCAATATGTATTAAATCGGAAGGAAGAATATCTTTTAATGCGCCCCCGACGTTCACGCCTTCTTCAATAGGTTCGCCGCTGCCCAAATCCAACGACAATTGCACGCCGTTAAACGTGGCTTTTTTGGCAGGATCCGTCACCTCCAAAACCAGATCACCGATGCCGAAAATCGGCGACACGGCGGAAGTAAACGTGTGATTGCCCGTCGTGGTGTAACTGCCTCGTGTGATCGCGGTTGCATCGGGCGACAAGACGCCCGACAAATCAAACGCTGCCGCTTTGATCGTGCCGCCGCCGGCTAAAGTCCCGGCAGTCGCCAGATTGAAGCCACCCTGACCGGCGTCCACCGACGAACCGTTGACCACACGAAACGCGCCGCTTTGAACATCGACGCCGTAAGACGACGAGCCAATCCCGGAAGAGTTCAACGCAAACGAAAGCGGATTATTGTTGGTGCCAAACTGAACAAAAGCCGTGTCGGGAGCGCCGATCATGTTTTGAACAATCGTATTGCCGCCGCCACGACTCACAATCGGGTCCGAAAAGAAAATACCGCGCTCGCCTTCAAAGCTGATCTTGGTATTCTCAACGTTGACGGCTTCTCTTTGTCCGTCGGCGGTATTGTTGTTAAACGCAATGATTCCGGTATCGGCAATCAGTTTTAATTCCCCGTTGCCTCCCGAAACAGGCGAGATATAAATCGCGCCGCCGCTCATGGCTGCGGTATTGCCTTCAAAAAAGGTATTGCCGTGAATCGTCACATCGTTGGCGTAAATCGCGCCACCGCTTGTGCCTGCCGAATTGCTGCCAAAATAAGCATTGGTGCCGATTTCAACCGTTGCCCTACCCTGGTTCTCTGCCGTCGCATAAATCGCGCCGCCGCTTCCCTGCAAGGCATCGTTCTCGACAAAGTCGATGATCATCGCGCCACGATTTCTTTCGTGGGTGGAAGAATCAATTTCCGTCTCCACGCCCACTTCATTGATCGTCCCGACTTTAACCAGCGTTTCTCCTTGTTTGGAGGAGGCGTAAATCGCGCCGCCGCTACCTTTCGCGGTATTGGCGCCGCCGTTTAAATCAGAGGGCGGCGCAAAGGCGATGGCAAGGGAGGTGCCATAAGCCAACGTAGAGGCGTCTTCAATCAAGACGGTTGCATTGCCTTCATTGGCCAACACCGCAATCGCGCCGCCGTGTCCGTTCGTTTCGACTTTATTGTCGTTAAAGGTGACTTTGTGAGAATCAGATAGATATTGCGCATTCGACCCGATCGAAACCATGGCATTGTCGCCGGCGATGGCCGCAATCGCGCCCCCCCATGAAATCACATTGGGGTCTTGGGATTGACTGTTGACCTGATTACCTCTGAAGTTGGTGCCACAACCTAGCGTCACAGTGACATCTTTACCGTTATTTTCCGAGCCTGTCAGTAAATTATTGCCCGTCGCGGCTAAAATCGCGCCACCGGAGGCAGGAATACCCAGCACCTGAGACACGCTCACGCCGCCGGCTGCGTTATTGGAGAAAGAAAGATCATTCCCCATCGTCACTTCGGTAGAGCCCGAACGCGAATACACATAAACGGCACCGCCCAAGCCACCGTGACTTTCCGTGGGGCTTGCCATGTTTCCGGAGACATTATTACCCATCGTAATCTTGTCGCCCAAAGTCAATTGGGCATCGCCGCCGTGAGTGGTATGCGTGGAAACATAAATCGCGCCACCGTCGTCACGCGCCTGATGACCGGTCAAGGTGACGGTACCCAATCCGGTGAAATCAATGATCGCGTCAGTATTATCCACG
The DNA here is from genome assembly GCA_031257235.1 of Burkholderiales bacterium. Lineage (GTDB taxonomy): Bacteria > Pseudomonadota > Gammaproteobacteria > Burkholderiales > Casimicrobiaceae > UBA931. Next base: position 7,201 of record JAIRPA010000173.1, read on the forward strand.
GGTTGAGTTGAAGCATTCACCGTATCGACAAAATAAGAACCCACCGCGCCGCCGTAATTCGAGCGGTTGTCCAACAAGACAAGATTGCCGCCGCCGCTGAAACTCAACGCGCTTTGCCCGTCTCTGGGCGCCGTCACCACATTGATCACGCCGCCGTTTTCCGCAATCGGATCCGTCATCCCCAGCACATTCACGCCGGCAACCGTTAGGGTTGTTCCGGTGGGAATATCAAAGTTGAGTCTGCCGTCGTATAAGCCGTCCGTTCGATTCAATTGCCCATCATCGGTAGCATTCTGATAATTGACAATCTCACCGACCACAAACCGGTTTCTGATCTGCAAATCACGATCAATGGTGACGGTTGAGGGGGTGACATTATTAAAGTTCGCGCCGTCGGGCGTCACACCCCGCGCAATCAATGAACCCGTGAGACGCCCGGCGTCCGGCGACCCCGGAGAAATCAGGTCAATCGCGTTTTGGTGATCCAGCGTTAATTTTCCTCCTTCCAACACCGTGCCGCCCGGAATGAACATTTGCATGGCAATGGTCAACGATCCGCCTTCTTTGACGGTTAATTGACCCAATTGGTAAGACGAAGAAACGCCATGCGCGTCTTCAATCACCGGAGGGGTAGAGGTGGAGTGATCCAACGCAACATCCCAAGAATCATTGACTTCCGAATACTGATATTGCACCCACTGTGCGGTCATACTCAACTGCGTGGAAGGATCGGAAGTGAGTTTCCAATCGCCGCCGGTGACCAATAAGCCGGAAATATTAGGCGCACCGGCTGAGGTGAAGTCAAAGGTTTTACCGTTGGTGCCGGCACCTTCTTCGTCAAACAAGACAAAGTCCAAAGCGAGGTAGTTGGCCAAATCGCTTGTAAGATTAGGTTCTTGCCGGTTATCGTTGTGCGGGTTGTACCAAACGTTCCAATCGTTCGATTGGTTATCCCATGACTTCGCTCCACCGCGCCAAGCAATCACTTGGTTTTGGTCGGCGGTGTACTTCACCGCAACCGCCATCGGTTTTGAAGGATCGTCTTCATAGTGTCTGAAGATAATATCCGCGTGCTGTTCGCGGCTTAAAGCCACCGCATCATTGTTGATGGGATTGCCAAGCGGACCTAACACCGGATTAAAGTATTTTGAGGTATCGCCGCCGTCTTCCGTGGCTAAACCCTCTTCCCCCCACGCATCTTCACCAATCAAAATATCAAACGTTCCTACCGACACGTTGGTCAACTGTATGGCGAGTTTGTCATCGGAGGTAATGTTCTGGTAGGAAACGGTATCGGCAAATATTTTGTCGGAGCCGACCACCCCGTTTTTTGTATTATCGGGACCTAAATCAATCGAGAACAAGGTTTCCCCGCCGTAAAAGTTGGCGGTGCCGTCAAAGGTCAATTCATTGATCCGATAGTCCACGCCAATCGCGTGCGGAAGATAAGAGAATCGGTTGTCGTTGCTGATGTTGTATTCGGGGACGGTAAATTTATCCCCGTCCGGTGAAACGGTTCCGTGAATATTGAGCGTTTCGGCTTTAATGGTGCCGGCGCCTTCCATCCTTGCGTTTTGATTCAAGGTAAAGACACTGCCGGCGCCGCCGACGGTCAACGAAGTCGTCTCTATGGGCGTAAAGTTCGGCGATGTTTGTTCAAACACGGTGGCTAATC
>JAIRPA010000127.1 GCA_031257235.1 Burkholderiales bacterium
TATGAAAGTCTATTACGATAAAGATGCCGATCTTTCGTTAATCAAAGGTAAAAAGGTTGCCATCATCGGTTATGGTTCGCAGGGTCACGCGCACGCGCAAAATTTAAATGAGTCCGGTGTGGATGTCACGGTGGGCGCGCGCGAAGGCGGCGCGTCTTGGAGCAAAGCCAAAAACGCGGGCTTGAAAGTTGCCAACATCGCGGCGGCAACCCAAGCGGCGGACTTAGTCATGTTGTTGATGCCTGATGAAAGCATTGCCGAAGTCTATTATCGTGAAATTGAACCCAATCTTAAAAAGGGTGCGGCGCTGGCGTTTGCGCACGGCTTTAACATTCATTATGGTCAAATCTCGCCGCGCGATGATATTGATGTCGTGATGATTGCGCCCAAAGCGCCGGGGCACACGGTGCGTTCTACCTACGCGGCAGGCGGCGGCGTTCCGATGTTGATTGCCGTTTATCAAGACAAAACGAAAAAGGCGCATGATCTTGCGTTGTCGTACGCGGCGGCGATCGGCGGCACACGCGCCGGCGTGATTGAAACCACGTTTAAAGAAGAAACCGAAACCGATTTGTTCGGCGAACAAGCCGTTTTGTGCGGCGGCGTGGTTGAGCTCATTAAAAACGGGTTTGAAACCTTAACCGAAGCGGGATACGCGCCGGAGATGGCGTACTTTGAATGTTTGCACGAATTAAAGCTGATTGTGGATTTAATCTACGAGGGCGGTATCGGCAACATGAATTATTCGGTATCCAATAATGCCGAGTATGGTGAGTATGTGTCCGGTCCTCGTGTGGTGAATGCGGAAAGCAAAAAAGCGATGGGCGCGGTATTGCGCGACATTCAAACCGGCGAATACGCCAAGCGGTTTATTCTTGAATACAAAGCAGGCGCGCCCGGCATGATTTCGCGTCGTCGTTTGATTGCCGAACACCCGATCGAACAAGTCGGCGCAAAACTGCGCGAGATGATGCCGTGGATTCGCAAGAATCGTTTGGTCGATCAAAGCAAGAACTGATCGGAAGATTGCGGCAGCAATAAAAAAACGCGGCTTTGCCGCGTTTTTTTTGCGTGGGCAAGAAGCCGTGATTATTCCGCTGCCGGTTCTGCCGCAGGCGTTGCCGCTACTTTGCGCGTCAACTTCTCTTTGATGCGCGCGGACTTGCCGGAACGATCACGCAAGTAATAAAGTTTGGCGCGACGCACGTCGCCACGGCGTTTGATTTCAATCGCCGCCACCAGAGGAGAATAGGTTTGGAATGTCCGCTCCACACCCTCACCGGATGAAATTTTGCGGACGATAAACGAGCTGTTGATGCCGCGATTGCGCTTTGCGATCACCACGCCTTCGTAGGCTTGCAAACGTTCGCGGTTGCCTTCTTTCACTTTGACTTGAACGACGACGGTGTCGCCGGGGGCAAAATCAGGAAGTTTTTTGTTCAAACGCGCAATTTCTTCGCGCTCTAATTGTTGAATGATGTTCATGTTCTCTCCAAAAGGCCAAAAAGCCTGTCACACAGCGCAGGGATTCCCTGATGTGCGGGTACCGCGTGGATTGCCGGCGTTTTTATTGAAACCCAAACGCCTCCCGCGAGCCGTTTTTTACTTTTCGGGCGCGCTCAAAAATAACGCTACACCCGACAAAGGAGCAAAATTCTAATCTTTTTCGGGTAAAAAGTCACGTTTTTAGGGGAATTTCCGGCGGATATTCCTTCATCAAGGCTTTTTCCGCGTCAGATAAACCCCCGCGCGCGTCGATTAAATCCGGGCGACGCGATAAAGTTCGGTGAAGCGATTGCGCCAACCGCCAACGCGCGATCTCGCCATGATGTCCGGAGCGCAAGACTTCGGGGACGATCATGCCCCGATAATTTTCGGGGCGCGTGTAATGCGGATAGTCCAAGAGCCCGCGCGTGAACGATTCCTCTTCTTTGGAGGCGGCATCGTTTAAGGCGCCCGGAATTTGCCGAACCAGCGCGTCCATCAACAAAAGCGCGGGCAACTCTCCGCCGGAGACGACAAAATCCCCGATCGAAATCTCTTCATCAACCTCTTGTGCCAAAAAGCGTTCATCCACACCTTCATAACGACCGGCAAGCAAAATCAGCCCCGTCCCGGTTTCGGTCTTTCGATAGAGGGAGATCACCTTTTCGTGCGTCAACCGCGCGCCGGAAGGCGACAAATAAATAACATGACTGTGGGTACAGGGATGAGCGCGTTGTGCGTCTCGCGCCGACCACACCGCTTCGCGCAAGGGTGACGCCAACATCACCATGCCGGGTCCGCCGCCATACGGGCGATCGTCCACCGTTTTATGCGGATCATGGACAAAGTCTCGCGGATTGATCGTGTTTAATGCCCACAAGCCGTTGAGTCGTGCGCGCCCGACCACACCGAACGCGCCGATGGGCTCGATCATTTCGGGGAAGAGGGTGATCACGTCAATTCTCATGGTGTGTTGATTCGGAAAAAGGAAGGATTGACTTTTCGCCGGGTTAAATTTTTGCGTGCCGCATTAAAGATTCCAGTTGGGATCAAAATCCACGTAGACCCGCTTTTCTTCAAGGAAGACGCGGTCGATATACTGCGCCACAAAAGGGATCAAACACGGCGCTTGACGGGCGGCGTCTTGATGATCGCCATTGGGCGCAACATGAAGAATCGGTTGCGCGCCGTAACTTTGAATCGAGGCAATCCGGCCTAAGACTAAATTTTCCCGATTGACAACCGTCATTCCGATTAAATCGACGCAATAAAATTCGCCCGGGTCGGGGGCGGGCAGGGTATCGCGGTCAACAACGACCGACATGCCGACCAGATTTTCGGCATCTTCGCGCGTTGAGATTTCCGAAAAAGAGACAATCAAATGCGCGCCATGTTGACGACCTTGGGCTAAAGAAAGGGTTTTTTGTTCGGAGGAGGTTGCGGCGCTCGGCGAAGACTTTGCAAAAGGCTTGCGTTCAAGATGCCAAACGGGATGATCCAACAAGGCGTCCGGCAAAGCCGAAAAGGGTTGGATTTTCACCCAACCCTTAATACCGTATGGCGCAACGACGCGCCCCATGACAATGTTGCGGGAAGACATTCACGCCCCGCAGGAAGCGTTAGGCTGCCGAGGTGGCAGCAGCAGGCACGGAAGACTTAACGAATTTCTTGATTAACGCCGCGACCGTTTCAGACGGTTGCGCGCCGCGATCTTTCCAGTAAGTGATGCGATCCATCGCCAAACGTAAGGCTTCGTCTTTCTCATTGGCGACCGGATTGTAAAACCCGACGCGCTCAATGAAGCGACCGTCGCGGCGATTTCGGGAATCAGCCACAACTACGTGATAAAAAGGACGTTTTTTAGCGCCGCCGCGCGTGAGTCGAATGACGACCATGTTTTTCCTCAAAAGGTTGGTTACGCGAAAAATCCGCAAATTATATCAGCGACGGCAACGAATGTCTAATATAAAAACTCATTCCCACGTCAAGGTTTCGCCGAAAGCGTTTTTATAGCGTTTTTCGAGATCGGATCGGGTGATCTGATGATTCTGCGCGCCGCGCGCCGCCATTTTGACGCTGCCCAAAAGGGAGGCGAGCTGCCCGGTTTTTTTCCACGTCCAGCCGTGCGCCATCCCGTACAAAATGCCCGCGCGGTAGGCGTCGCCGCAACCGGTCGGGTCAAGCTCGGCGTCGGGTTTTACGGCGGCAATGTCAATGGTTTCGCCGTTGACAAAAATTTTGGAGCCTTGCGCGCCGTAAGTAACAATCAACACGTTCGCGCGGGCTTTGAGCTCTTCTGAGGAAATGCCGACTTTTTCGCACAAGAGGCGTTCTTCGTAATCGTTTAAGGCCACGACGCCGGATAACTCCAGCATCACGGATAACTCGTGCGCGGAAAAAAGGGTCATGCCCTGACCT
>JAIRPA010000192.1 GCA_031257235.1 Burkholderiales bacterium
CGGCAATGGGCTGATCGAGATTCAAACCGGACAGCTTTTTGATGGAATGTCCATAAGGTGTGTCGTCAAAATGTTGAATCAAAAGCGAAGTGGAAGGCGGGGTTTTAAGCGAGCGGCAATAGGCGGCAACTTCCACCAAAGCAACGGCATCGGAGGTTTTGTCGTCAATCGGGGGAAGGTCGTGCTTTATCGCCAAATTCGGGTCTTGAAGAATCGCACGCAAAATTTCGCTGTAAAGCGAATCGCTTCGGGTTCTTCGTTGGGCGTAGTGCGTTTTGACGTTTTGCCAGCGCGGCGAGCCCTTGAAACGGGGGGAGGCGGGGTGCTGTTGCGCCCCCGATTGCGGCAAAAACGCCGACAATTCTCGGTCGGAGAGCCCCGTCATGGAGGACACACGTTTGAGCATCAACGCCTTTAACGCCGGCGCGTCGGCAATCTCCGTAATCAGCGGCAAGACTAAATCAATAAACGCCGCACGGTTTTCATCGGATTCGTCCGGCGGGAATCGTTCGGCTTGATGATCCAATAAAAAATCCGAAAGAGGCTTGGCGTTTTTGACGGCATCAAGAAAAGCGTCATGTCCTCGGCTACGAATAAATTCGTCGGGGTCTAATTCGTCCGGCAGAAAAAGAAACGAGGCGCGTTTGTCGTCTTTTAAGGTGGGCAAGGTATTGACCAGCGCGCGCCACGCGGCTTTTTTGCCGGCAGTGTCGCCGTCGAAGCAAAAAATAACGTGATCGGTTAATCGGAATAACTTTTGCGCGTGAACCGACGTGGTCGCCGTGCCCAAGGTGGCCACGCAATGATTGACGCCGTGCTGGGCTAACGCCACGACATCCATGTATCCCTCAACCACGATCACCGCGCCGGCTTGGCGGATGAACTCCCGAGCTTCATAAAGCCCGTAGAGTTCGCGCCCTTTGGAAAAAAGCGGCGTTTCCGGCGAATTTAAATATTTGGGCTCGCCTTGCCCGATGACTCTGCCGCCAAAGCCGATGACCTTGCCGCGCGAATCGGTGATCGGAAACATGACGCGATGACGGAAGCGGTCGTAACGACTGCCGTCCTCTTTTTGTATCACCAGCCCTAAGGTCTCAAGCGCTTCGGCATCGTAGTCGGGGAACGCGGCTTTTAAGGGTTGACGCCCGTCGGGCGCGTAACCGATGCCGAAGCGGCGCGCAATCTCGCCGGTTAATCCTCGCTGTTTTAAGTAGTTAATGGCAAGTTCTGATGTTTTAAGCTCTTTTTTATAGAAATTAGCCGCAGTGACCATGGTTTCAACATGGTCGGGCGCGTGTTTGCGGTTGGCGTACACCGCCTTATTTTCGTCAACATGCGGGACGGTCAAACCGATTTCTTGGGCAAGGGTTTCGACGGCTTCCGGGAAAGATTGCGTGCCGTGTTCCATTAAAAACCGAATGGCGGTGCCGTGCGCGCCGCAACCAAAGCAATGGTAAAACTGCTTTGAAGGGCTCACCGAAAACGAGGGGGTTTTTTCTTGGTGGAACGGGCAGCAGGCAACATAATTCGCGCCCGCTTTTTTTAGCGGCACACGCTTGTCGATGACATCGACAATGTCAACACGCGCCAGCAGGGTTTGAATGAAATCTTCGGGAATCATGGGGGTAAAGCGTATCACATCAGGGTTTGAAGGTTCGGCAAATTCGGCAAATTCGGCAAAAAGTAAAAATCTACTTTTTGCCGGTTGAAAGTCACCCAAAAAGTACCGGCAAAGCCGGATACTTTTTTGTAAAAACGGCGGGAAAACCGGATTGCGGGTCGGAGCCTAAAGGCTGCGTGTGGATTCTGCGACTTCGGTGCTTCGCGCCTACGCGCAGAATGACGGTGCTTCTGATTCCTGACCTCTGATTCCTGATAGAATGGGCAGGTTATTTTGATCAACAAGAATGAGTCATTCATTATGCCACTTTCCGAACGCATACTTCTTTTGTCAGCCGGTCTTTGCGGCGCGTTGGGTGTTATTTTTGAAGCGATGGCGGCGCATGGCGACTATGCGGCATGGCTTAAAACGGGGGCTGATTTTTTGTTGTTCCATGCAGGCGCGTTGTTGGCTTTAGTCGCCATGATCCGAACGCAACACGCGCCGCGTCACGCCTTGTCGGCAGGCGGCTTTTTGATTCTCTTGGGGCTTTTGCTTTTCAGCGGTGACTTGATCTGGCGCACCTTCACGGGTGCCGCCCATTTGTTTACCAATGCCGCGCCAATCGGCGGCAGCGCGATGATCGGCGGCTGGTTTTTGGTCGCTATTGCCGCATTTGCCCCTCCCCGCTCCGGTTAAAAAGCCCGCGCGTCTCAAAAAAGCAACATTTAGCAACAATTTTCTTCTGCGGCTGGCACTCTTCCCGCGTGAGTGCTAAAATCAGCTCGGTTGTCTTAGCCCTTTGCGGGGTCTTGCCATGCAAAGGGTTTTGTTGGTTGAATATTTCCGATTCTTTATTCAAAGGAGCTTTATGTCCCAATCTACTGCGATGGCATTGTCTGTGCCGGTGTTGACCGGCAGTCTGGATCAATACATTCAAACGGTGAATCGTTTTCCGATTTTGTCATTGGAGGACGAAGTTTCGTTGGGGCGTCGTTGGCGGGATCATCAAGACATCAACGCCGCGCGTGACATGGTCTTGTCGCATTTGCGGCTCGTGGTGTCGGTGTCGCGTCAATATTTAGGCTACGGTTTGTCGCAAGCGGATTTGATTCAGGAAGGCAACATCGGTTTGATGAAAGCGGTGCGTCGGTTCGATCCGGAGCGTGGTGTGCGCTTGGTCTCTTTCGCGCTTCATTGGATACGCGCGGAAATTCATGAATATGTGCTCAAAAATTGGCGCATCGTCAAAATGGTCACGACCAAAGCGCAAAGAAAACTTTTTTTCAATCTGCGCAGTATGAAAAAAGATTCGCAAACCCTAACGCGAGAACAAGTCAATGAAATCGCGCAAACCTTGAACGTCAAGCCCGAAGAAGTTGTCGAGATGGAAAAGCGTTTTGCGGGAGGCGAAGTTTCCCTAGACCCGTTGAGAGAAGACGGAGAGGATGACATCGTTGCCCCCATTCATTATTTGACCGATCACAACGAGCCCGCGCGGATTGCGGAGGCAAAGCAAACCGGTGAGCGTCGCGCCACAGGCTTGGCAAAAGCCTTGACCTCGTTGGATGAAAGAAGCGCGCGGATTGTGCGTGCGCGCTGGCTCAAAGATGAAGACGAAGAAACCGTCACCTTGCAAGACTTAGCCGAAGAATACGGCGTTTCGGCAGAACGCATTCGCCAGATTGAGGCGCAGGCTTTAAAAAAGATGCGTTCGGTGATCGGCGACGCGTAACCGTCCCCTCAAAAACGCAATCATTCAATTCAACTATATTGTCCGCGCAATCACGGCAACCGTGACCCTTGCCGCGCCGGCTTTGCGCAATGCGGTGGCGGCGGCATGAGCGGTCGCGCCGGTCGTCATCACGTCGTCAATCAACAAGATGTGTTCGTTGGGGATAGGCTTTCGGCACAAAAAAGCGTCTCGGACGTTTTTTTTGCGTTCTTGTAGCGTCAATGTGGCCTGCTTTGGAGCATCTTTGATACGCATCAACGCGCGGTGACGATAGGGCAAACCCAGCACGCGCGCGGTATTTTTTGCAATCTCATGGGATTGATTAAACCCCCGCTCGATTTGGCGGGCAGGCGCCAAGGGCATCGCCATCACCGCATCACAGGTTTTGACCGCTTCTTGATGAATCCCGTCGATCAAGAGTGCCGATAAGGTATGGGTCAACGCCAGTTTTTTCCCGTATTTGAAATTTTGAATCAGCCGATTTAAAGGGAAGGCATATTGATATGCGCAAAATGTCGCGTCAAACGCCGGCGGCTTTTTCAAACACGCGCCGCATAATTCGCTTTGAGGCGTCGGCACGGCGCAACACGGGCATTGATTGGCGTTGCGCGGCAAAGTCGCACGACACGCGTCACACAAATGAACGCGCCCGCGCGTGACGGCATCGCCGCAGAGCGCGCAAGACAAAGGCAAAAGCCACGTGGCAAAATCGGAAAAAAAAGCGGTCACGGATCACGCGCAAGCCCGCATCGGGTTTGCGTGAAGCAAAATTACGCCGATTCCTGCCACCGCGCCGCATGAAGCGTGTTGGCGAGCAGGGTGGCGATCGTCATCGGACCCACGCCGCCGGGCACCGGGGTAATCCACGAAGCGTTTTTTGCCGCAGATTCAAAATCCACATCGCCGCAGAGTTTGCCGTCGTCCATGCGATTGATGCCGACATCAATCACAATCGCGCCGCTTTTGATCCATTCGCCTTTCACAAAGCGCGGCTTGCCCATGCCCGCTACGACAATATCGGCATCGTGAATTAAGCGAGGCAGGTCGCGTGTTTTGGAATGGCAGACCGTGATGGTGCAACGCGCCATCAAAAGCTCTAAGGCCATCGGTCGCCCGACAATGTTGGATTGCCCGATAATCACCGCGTGCTTCCCGACCAAATCTTCGCCCGTTTCCGCCAAAAGCCGCATACACCCGTAAGGCGTGCAGGGGCGCAAGGTGGGCATTCTCAAGGTCAATCGACCGACGTTGTAAGGATGAAATCCGTCAACGTCTTTTTTGGGATTGATCGCTTCAATGACGTGGTCGGCGTTGATCTGCGAGGGCAAGGGCAGTTGTACCAAAATGCCGTGTATGGCAGGATCGTGATTGAAGGTGTCAATCAAATCCAATAATTCGGCTTGGCTCGTTGTTTCGGGCAAATCGCGCGAGATCGAAACCATCCCGACCTCTTCGGTTTTTTTGCGTTTGTTTTTGACATAGACGGCTGACGCGGGGTCATCTCCCACTTTGATGACGGCAAGACCGGGTGGCGGCAAGCCGGCATCTAAACGCTTTTTCACCGCCTCCGTGACCTCTTCGACCACGCGCGCGGCGATTGCCTTTCCATCGATGATTTTTGCGTTGCTCATCATGACATTCCTTTGTTTGACGCCAAGTTAAATAAAACCGCAATCCTAATCGGAGGCGGCGGATTTTTTATTGTGCCATAGATCAGAGGTCAGGGATCAGGGATCAGGGATCAGAAATCCGTCATTCTGCGCGCAGCGAAGCGAAAGCAAGCGAAGTCGCAGAATCCAGCCCCCTTTATAAAAGGGGGTGTCAGGCGAAGCCTGACGGGGGTTTGCGCTTTTCGGGCGAGGCAAGCCTCGCCCCTACGCAAAAAAGGATCAGGCTTTGCCTGTCCTTTTTTGGTGACTTTCAACCGGCAAAAAGTAGGGGTTTACTTTTTGCCGAACCCGCGAGTGTAGGTTTTTACTTTTTGCCGAACCCTACTATTATTCTGCTCACCACAAAAATCAAGGTGGCGACGGCGACAACGGACGCCGAGGCGGGGGTGTCGCACAGCAACGAAAAAAGAAGTCCGCCGATGACTGCCGCAAGCGCCACGCCGGAGGCGGCAAGCGCCATGGTCTCAGGAGACTTCGTGAATCGTTGCGCGGTGGCCGCGGGGATCACCAAAAGCGCGGTAATCAAGAGGACGCCGACCACTTTCATCGCGCAGGCAATCACCAACGCCACCAAAATCGTGAACGCGGTTTTGACTTTCGTGACCGGAACGTTTTCCGCGCGCGCGAGTTCTTCATCCACGGTTGCCGCCAAAAGCGGACGCCAGATTTTGAGCAACACGGCAAAGGCAACGGCAACGCCGCCCCCAATCCAAATCAGGTCATCGCGTGTCACCGCCAATAAGTCGCCGAACAAAAAGGCGGCAAGATCAAACCGCGTGGTTTCCAAAAAGGCGAGCGCGATCAAACCCAAAGCCAACGTGGTGTGCGCCAACAAACCCAAAAGCGTGTCGGCGGACAAACGTTCTTTTAACTCCAAAAAGACCAGCAACGCCGCCAACAACAAACACACCATCAGGACGCCCAGCGAAGGCGAAACGCCCAACAAAAATCCCAGCGCGACGCCCAATAAACCGGAGTGTGCGAGGGTGTCGCCGAAGTACGCCATTTTTCGCCAGACGATGAACGCGCCTAAAGGACCGACAATCAAGGCAACGCCCGCGCCGCCGATCATCGCGCGCCACAAAAAAGGCGAGGTCAGCCATTCATTAAGATTCATGGTGAGGATGAGGCAGGGGTGGACACGTTGCGTCGTCCAACGCATGCACGTGGTCGTGATGATGGTGATAAGCCGCCAACTGCGCGACATTGTGTTCGCCGAAAAGCGCGCGATAAGCGGGGTCGTGGTAGAGGTTTTCGGGTTTGCCCGAACAGCAGATGTGGTGTTGCAGACAAATCACCAAATCTGACGATGACATCACCAGATGCAAATCGTGCGACACCAATAAAATGCCGCATGAGGTATCGTCGCGGATGCGTCGGATCAGATCGTAAAGCGCGTTTTGTCCGGCTACATCCAAGCCCTGCGCGGGTTCGTCCAACAAAAGAATGTCCGGGCGCAACATCAAAGCGCGCGCCAAAAGGACGCGCTGCCACTCGCCGCCGGACAAGGTATGCACGGATTGTTGTGCCGCATAAGCCACGCCCGTGAGCGTCAAAACCTTAAGAATTTCATCAGGGGAGGCGCGTTGGGTCAGCGTGACAAAACGAGAGACCGTCAAGGGGAGGGTGGACGCCACAAAGACTTTCTGCGGCACATAGCCCAAGCGGGTCTTTGCCCGGCGCGTCACCGTGCCGCGATCCGGCAACACTTGACCCAGCGCGATTTTTAAAAGCGTGGATTTTCCCGCGCCGTTGGGACCGATCAAAGTCACAATGTTGCCTTCGCGCAAAGTCAAGCTAACGTCATCTAAGATCACGCGCCGGTTTCGCGTGAACCCGATTCCGTCTAAATTTAACAAGGCGTCAGCCGACATAAAAATTGGTAATGATGCCGCATTGAATTACAATGGCAGGCTTGGATGGTTGAAAGTCGGCATTATACGTCTTGGCCGGATTACCTAAGAATGTTTTGGTTTTTGTCGGGGCGGGGATGAACGCCGGCGCATGTGTCTGACGCTTCCGGTGACGCGCCCACGAAGGGTTTTGCAAAAGGATTGCTATGAAAAAAACGGGGATTGGTTCGATGCTTTGTCGTGGGGTCATCACGACGGCGATGATGGGGGTGACACTCATGGCGACTGCCGCACCGAACGTGGTGGTCACGATTGCGCCGATTCATTCGTTGGTCAAAGAAGTGATGTCAGGTGTGGGCACCCCGAAGTTATTGTTGGAGGGCAGTGCCTCGCCGCACGATTACGCGCCGCGTCCTTCAGACGTTGCCGCCATTGCCCGCGCTGACGCGGTTTTTTGGATTGACGAATCTTTAGAAGGGTTCATGCCCAAATTGCTGGCGACCAACCCGAAAGCCTCCGTGCCGCTTTTATCGTCGGCGACGGTCAAACTCAACACGCGGGAAGGCGGCATTTGGGAAGAACACGATCACAACCCTCGGCACGAACACGAACATAAGCATGAACATGAACATGAACATGAACATGAAGGGGATCATCACGGCGACCACGAATCAGACCCGCATGTATGGCTTGATCCTGCCAACGCAGAAGCGATGACCCAAACCATTGCCGCAACACTTGCCCGTATGGATCCTCATAACGCGGGTCGTTACGAACAAAACGCGAATGCCGTCCGTGAAAAATTAAGCGCGTTGGATCAAGAGATTAAAACCCTGCTCGCGCAAGTCAATGATCGTCCGTTTATCGTATTTCACGATGCCTATCAGTATTTTGAGCGTCGTTATCAATTGAAAGCCGCGGGGTCGATCACCGTTTCGCCGGAACAAAAACCTTCGGCAAAAAGATTATCCTCGTTGCGCGCGCGTATTCAACGCGATCATATTGTTTGCGTTTTTACCGAGCCGCAGTTTAATGAAAAATCCGCTTTACCGATTATAGAAAACACAAACGCGCGTATCGCGGTTCTTGATCCGTTGGGCACCTCCAATTACATCGAGACTTTGCGCGCGCTTGCTTTATCTTTCCGCGGGTGTTTGTCTCCCGCACAATAACAACTTTTTAATTATGATGAATGTTTCTGAACGCTTAACCCGTCACGCGCGTATTATCAAAGACGTTGACTTACGCGCCTTGTTTGCGCGCGATCCCAAACGTGGCGAGCGGCTCTGGCTTGCGTTTGACAATTGGCGCGTGGATTATTCGCGTCACGCCGTGACGGATGAAACGCTGGAGTTATTAAATCAATACGCGCAAACTTTGGATTTGAACCATTGGATTTCCGCGCTTTTTTCGGGCGAGCGATTAAACTTCACCGAAAATCGCGCGGCGTTGCACACGGCTTTGCGTCAACCCAACGATACGCCGATTATGGTTGACGACAAAAATATTGTCGAAGAAATCCATGCCGTCAAAACCACCATGCGTAAATTCAGCGAGGCCATACGTATTGGTTTGTGGAAAGGGGCGACCGGAAAACCTTTTAAAACCATTGTTCACATCGGCACCGGCGGTTCTTATTTGGGCACACGGCTGATTTGTGACGCGCTTTTCCAAAAGGGCAACATGGACGTGCGCTTTGTGGCGAACTTAGATCATCACGCGCTGGATCGCGCCTTAACAGGCGTTGATCCCGAATCCACGCTTTTGGTCATTGCCTCCAAAACATTCACGACGGAAGACATTCTGGTCAACGCCAAAGAGGCGTGCAATCGTCTTGCCGCTGCGGTTCGTGACGTTGCCCGCGTTCATTCGCACCACGTGATTGCGGTCACGGCGAACATCAAAGCCGCGCAAGATTTTGGGATTCCCGATAAACACATCCTTCCGATTTGGCCATTCATCGGCGGAAGATTTTCGTTGTGGTCGGCGGTGAGTATTTCACTTGCGTTGCAATCGGGCTATCCGGTTTTTGAAGAGTTGTTGTCCGGCGCGCACGCGATGGACGAACATGTATTTAATACCCCGATCGAGCAAAACATTGCCGTCCAATTGGCGTTGTTGGATTGGTGGAATTCGACATTCCTTGCCCGACGCGAACGGGTGCTGGTTCCTTACGCGCACACGCTGGGATTTTTGCCGGAACATGTGCAACAGCTGATGATGGAAAGTAACGGGAAAAGAATTGACTGGTACGGAAAAAAACTCTCCGCGAACGCGCCTTCCACGCGTCCGATTTTTGGCGGCGTGGGCACGACAAGTCAGCACACGTTTTTTCAATGGCTGCATCAAGGCATGCACAACGCCATGCTTGAATTGATTGTGCCGATTGCCGTCAACGGTCACGCGCAACGCATTGAAATGCCGGCGCATGCCTTAGCGCAAGCCGAATCGTTGATGAACGGAAGCGATCATCTTTTTGCGGCAACGTATGAGCCGAGCAGTGAGGAAACCCTACGCGCGGCGCGCGTGTGCGTGGGCAATACGCCCTCCACCGTTTTTCTGTTGCCGAATTTAAATGCGTATCACTTGGGTGCGTTATTGGCACTTTATGAGCATCGAACATTCATCGAGAGCATTCTTTATCGCGTGAACCCGTTTGATCAGTTTGGGGTTGAGCTGGGCAAAAACTTAGCCCCCATACTCAAGAGTGCGATGATGGGTCAAATTAAACTCGATGAAGAAGACACCGACAGCGCAACTTTGACGGCGGTGGATTTTGTGAAGAAGTATTGGAAGGGATGAGATCAGCGGTTCGGAAAAAAGACCTCCGCTTTTTGCGAGCATTGACCGAATAACTTTTTGGAGTATCTGTCTTGAAAATTACCATCATCGGTTCGGGCTATGTCGGGTTGGTCACAGGGGCGTGTTTTGCCGAAGTCGGCAACGATGTCTTGTGCTTTGATTTAGACGAACAAAAAATTGACACATTAAAGCGTGGCGGTGAAGTCATTCACGAGCCGGGGTTGTCACCGATGATCGCCGGCAACGTGGCCGCCGGCCGCTTAAATTTTTCAACCGACGCCGATTTTGCCGTGAGCTTTGGCGATATCTTATTTATTGCCGTCGGCACGCCGCCGGATGAAGACGGTTCTGCCGACTTGCGTCATGTGTTGTCCGCCGCGCGCATGATCGGCGAAAAAATGGCATCCCCAAAAATCATTGTCGATAAGTCCACTGTGCCGGTGGGAACGGCAGACCGTGTGCGCGCGACGGTGGCGGATGCCTTAGCCAAACGCGGGCAAGCGATGGATTTTTCGGTGGTCTCCAATCCTGAATTTTTAAAAGAGGGTGCCGCCATTGCGGATTTCATGCGTCCTGATCGAATCGTGATTGGCACGGATGACCCTCAAGCGATGGCCACCTTGCGCGCGCTTTACGCGCCCTTTCAACGAAACCATGATCGCTTGTTGGTGATGGATTGCCGCTCGGCGGAGTTGACCAAATACGCGGCAAACGCGATGCTCGCCACGCGCATTTCCTTCATGAACGAGCTTGCCAATCTTGCCGATCATTTAGGGGCGGACATTGACCAAGTTCGGCGCGGCATCGGTTCGGATTCGCGCATTGGTTATCACTTTTTGTACGCGGGGACAGGCTATGGCGGCAGTTGTTTTCCCAAAGACGTGAAGGCATTGATTCACACCGCGCGTCAAAATAACGAACCCTTGACCCTTCTTACGGCGGTTGAACACGTCAACGAGCGGCAAAAACATATCTTGGTCGAAAAGATTTGTCGTCGTTTGGGTGAAGATTTGTCCGGAAAGAAAATAGCGGTTTGGGGATTGGCGTTTAAACCGAATACGGACGATATGCGCGAAGCGCCTTCGCGCGTGTTGATCAAAGCCTTACGTCAAAAAGGCGCGACGATCATCGCGTATGATCCGGTGGCCGCCAAAGAAGCCGCGCGAGTTTTTCACCATGAAAAGATTGACGTGACGTTTGCAGAGTCGCCGATGGCGGCGGTGCGCGGGGCGTCGGCGTTGGTGATTGTCACTGAATGGAAAGCCTTTTCCTCACCGGATTTTGCCGCGATTAAAAACGCGATGGCGACGCCGATGATTTTTGACGGGCGTAATATCTATGATCCCGCGTTCGTTCGCGCGGCGGGGTTTGAGTATTTCGGGATTGGCAGACGTTGATCACAAGGGCAAGCGTGTCGTGAGGGTTGCTCGTT
>JAIRPA010000106.1 GCA_031257235.1 Burkholderiales bacterium
CGGTTTAAAGTTTCCAAAAAAGTACCGGCAAAGCCGGATACTTTTTTGCGTAGGGGCGAGGCTTGCCTCGCCCGAAAAACGCAAACCCCCGGCTACTTCGTAGCCACCCCCTTTCATAAAAGGGGGCTTGGATTCTGCGTTTCGGGGGTCAGGGATCAGGGATCAGGGATCAGGGATCAGAAACGCCGTCATTCTGCGCGCAGTTTGCTTTCGCAAACGAAGTCGCAGAATCCATCCCGCTGTTCCACCAAAAAAGGATCAGCGGTTTCCCTGTCCTTTTTTGCTGACTCCAACCGGCAAAAAGTAGGTTTTTACTTTTTGCCGCCCTCTTTGCCGCCCTCTGCCCGCCCCATAACAGTGCGTCGTGCTTTATCGTGAGGCGTTTTATCGGGGTTGGACACCTGAAACCGACGACGTTTTATATCGAAAAAACATAACCGACTTGCCGATTTTCACGGCAGGGCGAGGTTTTTCGCACGAATGAGTGCGCGGCGCAAAAAGAGGGGGGGTGACGGCATGGAATTTGCGTTTTTGTGGAGCGTTACACCCTCGAAATTTTTTAAAGGACTTCCCATGAAATACTTAATCGCAGTGATCAAACCCTTCAAACTGGATGAAGTTCGCGAAGAGCTCTCCGCCATTGGGGTACAAGGCATCACCATCTCCGAGGTCAAAGGATTCGGCAGGCAAAAAGGGCATACGGAGCTTTATCGCGGGGCGGAATACACGGTCGATTTTTTGCCCAAATTGAAAGTTGAGGTGGCGATTCCCGATGAGCTTTTGGATCGCGCCATCGAATCCATCGTCAAAGCCGCCAACACCGGAAAAATGGGTGACGGGAAAATTTTTGTTTTAGACATGGTCTCCGTCGTGCGCATTCGCACCGGCGAAACCAACGAAGCAGCCATATAAAAGGAAACATGATGAATAAAATATTTGGGTATTTTGCAAAGTTCTCCATTCGCGCGTTCTTGGGGTTGGGCATCCCGACTTCGCTTTGGGCGCAGGAAGTTGTCGAAGGCGTCGTCGAAGAAGTCGCGCCGGCATTAAACAGCGGCGACACGGCGTGGATGTTGACCTCCTCGCTTTTGGTGATTTTTATGAGTATTCCCGCCATCGCGCTTTTTTATGGCGGGCTCACGCGCAGTAAAAACATGTTGTCCGTCTTGATGCAGGTCTTCGTGATTTTCTCGTTGATTTCCGTATTGTGGTGTCTTTATGGTTATTCGCTGGCGTTTTCGGGAGAAGGCAAAATCATCGGCAATTTTGATAAAGCCTTGTTGATCGGCATCACGCCGGAATCTTTGACCGGCACCATTCCCGAATTCGTGTGGATTTCTTTTCAGCTGACCTTTGCCGCATTGACGGCCGCCATTATTGTCGGCTCGTACGCGGAGCGGGTGAAATTTACCGCCGTGATGGCTTTTAGTGTGTTGTGGTTCACGTTGAGCTATGTGCCGATTGCGCACATTGTGTGGGGCGGCGGGTTTTTGACCGGGGAAGATTTAGACTTTGCGGGCGGCACGGTGGTTCACATCAACGCAGGGATGGCGGGTTTGGTCGGCGCGTACTTAATCGGGAAAAGAATCGGCTTTGGGCGCGAGCCCTTCATGCCGCATTCGCTCACGATGACCATGATCGGTGCGTCGATGTTGTGGATCGGTTGGTTTGGTTTTAACGCGGGATCGGCGGGGGCTGCCAACGGCATCGCGGGACTTGCGTTTTTGAACACCACGGTTGCCACGGGGGCGGCCACCGTCGCGTGGGCGATCACGGAAGCCATCGTTCGCGGCAAACCCTCCATGCTGGGCGCGGTCTCCGGCGCGGTGGCGGGTTTGGTCGCCATCACGCCTGCGGCAGGGTTTGTGGGGGTGGGCGGCGCCATTGCGATCGGCATCATCGTGGCGCCGATTTGCTTTTGGGGCGTTTCCGGGTTGAAGCGGCTCATCAAAGTCGATGACGCCTTTGACGTGTTCGGGATTCACGGGGTCGGCGGGATTGTCGGCGCGATTTTAACGGGGGTTTTTGCCGCGCCTTATTTGGGCGGCTTGGGTAACGGCAAAGAAACCTTTGAGTTAGGACATCAATTGCTGTTGCAAACCGGCGGGGTCTTGTTCACGGTGGTTTGGTCAGGCGTGATCTCGTTTATTTGCTTCAAACTCGTGGACGTGGTGATCGGTTTGCGTGTCTCCGAAGAGCATGAGCGCGAAGGACTGGATATCACCAGCCACGGCGAGTCGGCGTATCGGTATTAGAAGGAGCGCCCAAAAGTAAAAACCTACTTTTGGGCGGTTGGAGTCAGCAAAAAAGGACAGGCAAAGCCTGATCCTTTTTTGTGGGAAAGGCGGGATGGATTCTGCGACTTCGTTTGCTAAAGAAAACTGCGCGCTTAAATGACGGCGTTTCTGATCCCTGATACCTAATTCCTGAGCCCCGAAACGCAGAATCCAAGCCCCCTTTATGAAAGGGGGTGGCTACGAAGTAGCCGGGGGTTTGCGCTTTTCGGGCGAGGCAAGCCTCGCCCCTACGTTTCAGGAATCAAAAGTCAGGGATCAGGAATCAGGAACACCGTCATTCTGCGCGAAGGCACGAAGTGCCGTAGTCGCGGAATCCACACCGCTTTTTCTACAAAAAAGTAACCGGCTTTGCCGGTGCTTTTTTGCTAGCTATTGCCGGCAAAAAGTAGGGGTTTACTTTTTGCCGAACCGAACCGAACCGAACCGATCAGGGAACCCTCAGAGCGCTCTCCACGATGGCGGCAAAGCCATCAAAAACGCCGGAGGACATCACGCCCAAGACCAACAACATCGCTCCGTTGACGGCCAACACCCCATAAGCCACCCAAGAACCGCCGCGTGCCTCATCGGAAATCGGGGAAACCGCAATACTTTTGGCGGTAAAAAACATCAGCGCGATCACTCTTAAATAATAAAAGGCGGCAATCACGGAGGTTAAAATGGCGACCACCGAGACTAAACTTAATACGAACGTGCCGGCGTTCCACGCCGATTCAATCACCGCAAACTTGGTGAAGAATCCGATAAAAGGCGGCACGCCGGCGTAAGAGAGCATCGCCGCCGCCATCACCCACGCCAAAGCAGGGAATTTTTTGGAAAAGCCCGCCAGATCATCCAAAGTTTCCGGCGGTTGATTCGCCCCGCCCGCCAACAACAATACGCCAAACGCGGCAAGCCCCGTGAGCGCGTAAGCAAAGATATAAACAAAAGAAGCGGTATAACCCATGGTGTCTTGCGCAATCATCCCCAAGAGCAAATAACCCATATGCCCGATGGTCGAATAAGCAAGCATCCGTTTAATGTCCGTTTGAATGATGGCGGCGACCGCGCCCACAATCATCGAAAGCAAAGACAAAAGAGTCAATACCGAAGAAGACACCTCGCCAAAACTAAAGCGGAATAACAACATGACCCCCGCCAACTTGGGCACGGTGCTGATGAAAAACGTTAAAAACGTCGGCGCGCCTTGATAAACATCGGGCGCCCACCCGTGAAACGGCACCAAAGATAACTTAAATGCAATCGCAGCAATTAAAAACAAATACGCAAGATTGGCAAGATTGATTCCGTGACTGCTATTGGCATTCGCGCTCAAAAGCGCGGTTAAGGTGCCGGAGGTGCCATACGCCAACGAAAGCGCGTACAACAAAATCGCGGAAGACAATGCGCCTAAAAAGAAATACTTCATGGCGGCTTCCGTGGCGCGCTGATCGGGCTTTAACGCAATCATCGCGTAAAGCGGCAACGACATCATCTCGACCCCTAAAAACAAAGGCAGAAAATGATTCGCAGACACTACCGTCAACGCGCCGATGACCGAACACAACAAAAGCGCGAATAATTCAGGCTTCCATAAGTGATCCGACTTTAACGTTCCCCGCGCGTACAAAAGCGCGATGAACGTCGCCAAAAGAATCCCGGCTTGAAAGAGGGTGGTCAACGGATGCAAAAAGACCAGCTCGTTTATATGGGTGGGTGTTGACGCGGCATTGAGCCCGCTTTGAATCAACAAGGCAAGCAAAGCCACCCCAAGCGATAATTGCGTCAGCCCAAAAGCCCCCCGCCCTTCTTTGCCGGGACTTGGCGTTTTGCCGATTTTTAACACCGGCAACAACAAAACCAACAGCAAACCGATTAACAATACAACTTCGGGGATTCCGGAAAAGCGCGTCATGATTATCCTTTCCCCAAAAGCATGTGTTTGAATAAATCAACCACAAAGGGATCAATAGTGGTGAGCAAAGGTTGCGGATAAATACCGATGATCAAGATCAATATCGCAAACGTCAAAAGCCCGCAAAGCTCATGCGCGGTCAACGGGGATAAATTCGCGCCGTCCGGCTTCGCGCCAAACACCATGTTTTTAACAAACCACAAACTGTACGCCGCGCCCAACACCAACACCGTTGCCGCCAACACGCCTACCCCTAAGCTATGTTGGATCGCGCCTAAGATCACCAAAAATTCTCCGACAAACCCGGACGTTCCG
>JAIRPA010000193.1 GCA_031257235.1 Burkholderiales bacterium
GTGCGTCCGTATGCGGGCGTGGCGTGGGAACATGAGTTCAACGGCAAGGGCAAGGTGACGACCAACGGGTTGCCGATTGAGGCGGCGAGCTTGAAAGGCAGTTCGGGCGTGGCGGAAGTGGGCGTCTCCATCGGCAGAAAGAATGTCCGAACCACCCACACTCCGGCCACGGGGAATGTCAATGCGGGAACGGCAAACGCCAACACCGACATGGGTAGCCATGCAGGGGCGAGTGATCGGGCGCCATCGCAAACGCCATCGCGGGTTCGTAGTACCGGCATTGCCTACGTGATCACCGGCGACGGTAGCCATAACGCGCAAACGAAAGGCGGCGCGATGGTGGATGCCAACGCTCGTGCGGGCACGAGTTTGAACGCGAATGTCGGATCGAATGGCGGGAACGCCGTGGCGCTAGGTGTTGGGGCAAATGCGGATGCCACGCCACAAGAAGGCGAGGCGGGGATGAGCACGTCAGGCAATTGGACGTTTGACTTCACCGTGACGGCGTACACCGGCAACCGCCGAGGCGCCGCAGGAACGGCGAAGTTTGTGTATCAATGGTAAAGCGTACGCCCAAAAGTGAAAACCTACTTTTGGGCGGTAATCATTTCCAAAAAATCGCGGGGAGACCCCGACGATTTTTTGCGTAGGGGCGAGGCTTGCCTCGCCCGAAAAACGCCGCCAAAGGCGGCGGACGCGCAAAGCGCGTCGTCATTGCGGGCTCCGACCCGCAATCTGTTTTTTCGCTGTTGATACAAAAAAGTATCGGGCTTTGCCCGTACTTTTTTGGTCATTCCTACCGGCAAAAAGTACTACTTTTTGCCGACCCCCCCGCACATAACGAAACCATAAACATGGGATCGGGCGCGCGCAAGGTGTGCGTCAGGCATTGGCGTTGAAGTGCCGATACCTCCAAAGAACACCGGTCGGGCATCGACAAAAAAACGGAACTTAATTTATAAAACGCTTCTTTGATCGTCCACGCGCGGTATAAGTCTTGAAGATTTTTAGGATAAGATGCCGGCTTTTCGTCGGTATATAAAAATTGTTGTAATACCGACGAGTCCCGTTTGAGGTCAATATATTCAATGTCCAACCCTAATAGATAAGACGAACTCACCGCGCACGCCACCCATGCGCGGCTGTGGGAAAGACTATAACCCACACCAAGCGGGGCATGATCCCAAAGGGAAGCAAGCGGCATTCCGTTGGGCGCGCGGCTGACCATGATTTGATGATCGTCGCGGCAAAGGGTTAGGGCAATGGCGCGCTTTAATAAAATACGCCCCAACAAAAACTGTTGGGCGCGAACGTTTCTTTTGAGGGTTTTGTAATGCGCCCAATCGCTTGGGTTGAGCCATGTTTGAGCAAGAGACTCCTGATGATTTTCTATCGAATCAATACGCGCAAAAAAGAGGGTTGTTGCCAAGCGTTTGATCGACAAAACAAGAGGATGACCCCACATACGTCAAGCCACATACCGCTTAAAAATAATCGAAGAATTGATGCCGCCAAACGCAAAATTATTGGACATCACATATTCGCAATCCAACAGCCTGCCTTCGGCTTGAATATAATCCAGCGGCGCGCAGTTAGGATCAACCTGATCTAAATTAAGATTGCCCGCAAACCAGCCGCCTCTCATCATCTCGATACTGCACCACGCCTCAAGCGCGCCGCACGCCCCTAAAGTGTGACCGGTATAACCTTTGAGCGAAGCCATCGGAACGCGCTCGCCAAAAACACGATGGGTTGCGCGGGATTCCGCAATATCGCCGTTATTCGTCGCCGTGCCGTGCGCGTTGATGTAACCGATGGCATCGGGCGACAAAGCGGCGTCGGCAAGAGATTGGCGCATCGCCAAACCCATGGTTTCCGAATTGGGGTTGGTGATGTGCGTGCCGTCACTGTTTGCCCCATACCCGACAATCTCCGCGTAAATGGTGGCGCCGCGCGCTTTGGCGTGTTCGTACTCTTCAAGAATCAGCGTTCCCGCCCCTTCGCCTAAAACCAAACCGTCGCGCGCGGCATCAAAAGGACGCGGGGTGGTATGAGGCGCATCGTTTTTCACGCTGGTGGCAAAAAGCGTATCAAACACGGCAGCTTGAGTGGCGTCTAATTCTTCCGCGCCGCCGGCCACCATGATCAATTGACGCCCGAAGCGAATCGCTTCATAAGCATAGCCAATCCCCTGACTGCCGGACGTACACGCGCTCGACGTGGTGATGATGCGACCGGTGATCCCAAAGAACACCCCGATGTTGGTGGGCGCGGTATGGCTCATCATTTTGATATAAGTATTGGCGGTGATGTTGCCTGTGGATTTTTCTAAAAGCATTCGACAAAAATCCGCAATCGCGGTGGGCGTGCCCGATGACGAGCCGTAAGCAATGCCGGCTTGCCCGCTTTTTAATAAGGGATCATCCAATAGCCCGGCATCAGCCAACGCCAACTCCGTCGCCCGCGCCGCCATCACGGCCACACGCCCCATACTGCGCATGGTCTTACGATTGAAGCGATCCGATAAGGTAAAAGGCGCGGCGGGCGCGGCAAGATGCGTGTTCAAACCCTGATATTGTTTCCAATCTTCCATCACACAAACGGCGTTTTTTCGGCTTTTCAATCTTGCCATGATCGTTGCCCAATCATTACCTATCGGGCTGATCCCCGCCATCCCCGTGACGACAACACGACGATTCATATTAAACCTCCATTCACGGAAATCACTTGACGCGTAATATAAGCCGCGTCTTTGGACATTAAAAAACTTGCCAATGCCGCGACTTCATCGGCGGTTCCGACGCGGCGCATCGGAATCATTTTGAGAATCTCTTCTATAGGCGCGTCTTTGATCATCTCGGTTTCAATCAATCCGGGCGCAATACAATTCACCGTAATGGCGCGACTGGCCAATTCTAAGGCTAAAGCCTTGGTCGCGCCGATGATGCCGGCTTTTGACGCGCTGTAATTGACCTGACCGCGATTGCCGATGATGCCGGAGACCGAGGCAAGGGTGATGATTCGTGCCGGCTTTTTGGCGCGCACCATGGGCATGATCAACGGATTTAATACATTGTAAAAACCATCAAGATTGGTGTGAATGACGCTATCCCAATCGACGGGCGACATCGCGGGAAAGGCATTATCACGCGCGATGCCCGCGTTGCACACCACCCCGTAATAGATGCCGTATTGTTCGATGTCGCGGGATAAAACCTCCAATGTTTGTTCCCGATCGGCAAGATCAAACTGTAAAACGCGGGATTGTCTGCCCATAGACACAATGGCGTTTGAAACCTCATTGGCTTGATCTCGCGCTTTTGCGCAATGCACGATTACATCGTAACCTTCACGCGCGAGCTTTAACGCAATGGCTTTACCGATGCCTCGATTGGAGCCGGTGACAAGAACGGACGGGTTCATGAAGTTAATCCTTCCCATAAGAGATGTTGATCGTGAGGTTTAAACGCGGTTAAGGTAGCTTCCGCGACCATCGCCCCGTTTTCTTTGACCGTGCAATCGTAAGACCCCATGCCGTTATCGGCGGCAAAGATGCGGGTGGCCTCAATGATTAAATGAGTGCCATCAGACAACTGTGCGCGGCTACATTGAAAACGTCGCGTTCCTAAGAGTAAGCCTAATTGCGGCGGAATGCCGGAAAGAAAATCCAGATACCCCGCGTGCGCCGCCACGGTCTGCGCCATGTATTCAATCGCCACCCATGAGCCGACACCGCCGCGCTCAAAAAATAAACTTTGAGGGGTAATGCGCACTTCACAACAAGCGGTAGTTTCGTCAACACTCAATAGCCGATCCAACAAAAACATTGTTTTCGTTTGAGGGATCAATTGTGATAAGTCAGGTAACGTCATGGTGATGTTCTTTCAAAAACCAAACTGACGTTCGCGCCGCCAAAGGCAAAAGAATTGCTCATCGCGCGACGAATCGGGCGAGACAGTGCCGTGCCGGGTTCCACGATTTTAAGGGGAGGCAACAAAGGATCAACCACGCGATCCCATAAGTGAGGGGGTAACCGCCCTTCTTCGTTAGGGTCTTGCATCATCAACCAACAAAAAGCGGCTTCAATGGCACCCGCCGCCCCTAAAGTGTGACCGGTAAAAGGCTTAGTGGAGCTCACATAAACGTGACGACCGACAAGACGATCCACGGCTTTGGATTCCATCGCGTCGTTTTGCGGCGTTGCCGTTCCGTGTAAATTGATGTAGTCCAAATCCTGCGGGTTTGTGTGGGCGCGGGCAAGCGCGTGTTGCATGGCGGTATAAGCGCCGACTCCTTCAGGGGCGGGTGCTGAAATGTGATGCCCGTCAGAGGTTTCTCCCCATCCGGTCAAAGCCACGGCGGCAGGTTCACGGCTCATGATAAAAAGCGCGGCGCCTTCGCCTAAGTTAATGCCGTTACGGTTCGCGCTCAAAGGATTACAACGTTCATCGCTCACGGAATCCAACGAGCGAAACCCCGCCACGACAAACTCGCTTAAGGTATCCACGCCGCCGGTGATGACCGCATCGCACACGTTCATCTTGAGGCATCGTGCGGCGGCGGCGATGGCTTTTGCACTTGAGGCGCAGGCGCACGAGTGCGTCACCGCAATGCCGGAAGTTTTGAATAGATCGGAGATGAAAGAGGATAACGAAGCCAGCTCTTGCTGTTCGTAATGGTAAGAGGCAGGAAAGCGCGAAGTTTTTGTGCGTTCCAGGATGGCACGCTCGCCGTCCGAAATGCCTGAAGTGCTACTGCCGACCACCACGCCGATGCGTGACGCGCCATACCGACGGATGACTTCATCGACTTGATCTTGAATTTGCGTTAAAGCGGCAAACGCCAATTGATTGTTACGGCTTTGATCTTGACGCGGGGCGATGTGATCAATCAAGGGCAGGGTTTGAGAAACAACGCCCAACGGTAAGGCGCGATCGGGCGAATAACGCGAGGTTTTAATCACGCCGGATTGGGGATGATCCCAAAGATGAGACGCGACTTCCTCACCGGTACTGCCCGCCGAACATAGGATACCTAGCGCGTTTAAATAAAACATGGGGTAAAAATAACAAATGGTATTGGGTGCGATTATTGTACACGGGCTTTCCTTCGGTTTGAAGGCAAGTGAAATAAAGGTGCGATCAGCCAAAGCAAAATCATGCCAAAGACAAGGGTCAAACCGAAACTGTGCAAAATAGGGGTTTGAGAAAGGGTCAATAACCCAAACGATAACAATGTAGTCATGGCCGACGCGCCGATTTCTACCCAAGCCGCTTGGGGGTTGGTGTGTCCGTGTTCCTGAAGAAAAATACCGTAATCAACCCCCATCCCTAAAATCAACATCAACGAGACCACATTAAAAAATTGAATCGGGGTTTGGGTGAAGCCCAACAACGCCAAAGCCATCAGAGACGCCAAAGCCGGCGCGGCGACGATGCGCCAAGTATTTTTTCTATATCTAAAATATAAGATACAAAAAATACTGATATAAGCAAGAATCACCCCCACCTCCATGGTGCGACGGTATTCGCCCAATAAGCCCGACAACATCGCAATGCGATCCACCCACATGACCCCCGGAAGAGATTGTCCGATGCGGTCAAGTTCGGGAAGATCGTTGATTGAAAAACCGCTCAACATCACGATCGAAAAAAAGCCCTTGGGCGCGTGATCAAACCATAAGGGGCGATACAACGATCCTTCACGCGACTTCAGAAATTCGTCCATCGTGATAAGAGGCATCCGGTTTAATTCAAGATTAAGTTGCGCCGTCCACGAAGGCTTGGCGTGAATTTGACGGGCAAGCGTATCGAGCGCACCGCCTTGATTGAATAAATGTTGGGCAATCAACGCGCGATGATTTTGCTGGGCTTGGTAAGAAGGCACCCAATCGGAAACGGATTGAACATGGGTGACGGATTGTTGTGCGAGAAGGGGAGATAAAGCGAGCTTTAAATTTTCTTCGCGCTCCAAAACTTCATCTTGGGAATCTCCGCGCACCCAATAGAATTGCATGCCGCGCGGCGATTCGATGATGGCGTCGATGGCCATTTGATCTTGAATTAAAGCCGGATCCGGCGATTGCAAGGCGCGAATATTATCGTCTGCCGCCAAACGGGAAAGCCCCCAAACCATAAGAACCGCACTTACCAAGAAGATCGCCCCCATGAGGGTTGGGCTTTTTAGGCGGGGGTAAAAGTCAATGAGTTTTCGATAATGTTGCCAATGCGCGGCGCGAAGAGGGTTGTCTTTGGCAAGCCAAGGGAAAAAGCACACAACGGTCAACCACGCGAAGGCTAAACCGCTGATGGAAAAAACCGCCATTTGGCGCAACCCGTCAAAGGGCAAAAAAGCGATACCCAAATAGCCGACAGAGGTGGTGGCCAACGCGAAAGCAAGAGCCGGGAGTAAGCGTTGAATGAGCGGCGGCGCGGGAGGTGTTATTGGCGGTGTGACGCTGTGCAAGGTGGCATCTTGTGAAAAAGAGGTTGATTGCGCGCGTTGATACAAATAATAAATACCGTAATCTTGCGCAATGCCGATTAAACTTGCGCCAAACACCAAGGTTAATAAATGGATATTGCCGAAGATTAAATGGCTGATCGAAAGCGCTCCTAAAAAACCCACCCCCAACGAGAGCGCGATCAAGATCAAAGGACGAATCGAACGAAAAAGAGAATAAATTAAAATCAACACCCCGATTAAAGAACCCAAACCAATCACAAAGATTTCTTGTTGAGCGCGCGACGCGGCATGCGTCGCATGAAAAATCATCCCGCTTTTTAAAAGCGTGACGGCATCGTGTTGGTTTTCGCCGACTAAGTTTGCCGCCAAACGCGCGGCATCAAAAATGTCTCCCCACTTTTTTTGGGTGTCGATGGAAAAGGCGGACGGTTTTAAGGTCATCCACAACACCGCATAATGGCGGTCATCGTGAAACACGCTTAATTTTCCGTCGCGCGGGCGAAGTTTAGTGGATTGAAATCGCTCTTTAATCCAATCATTAAAAAGTCCAAAAGGGTCTTTATCTCGGTCTGAAAAAACACCGTCGCCCAAAGGCGCGTAGAGAAGTCTTTCCCCTTCCTCGACCCAATAATCGACAGATTCGTGACGCAATAAGTCGACTTGACGAGGGGTCAATAGATTAAATCGGCGATCTTGAAAATACGTCTCTATGGCGTTGATCGAAGTATCGTCATGAGTATCGGTGACTTCGACAAGGTCGGGATGCAAAGCCAAAACGCGGATAAAGGCATCGGTCGCGTTGGAGGCGGTTTCCCACTGTTGCGCGCCAATGGCAATGATGATTTTTTGCTCGGCATCATGAATGAGGCGATTCATTGCATGATCGAGGGTGTCGTCCTTTTTTTCGGAGGGCAATAAGGCAAGAATATTGGTGTCGAAACGAACCGACTTAACGGCAAAAAGATAGAGGTTGTGCAAAAGTAAAGCCGCCACTACGATCAACCAGCACCGCGCCCAAAGGGAAGGGCGATACAAGAAAAAGTTTCTCGGTGTCTTCATGGTGTCGGGTAAAAGTTGACGATCGTTGAAAAGAAGGGGTTATTGAATACTTAATAATAACTTGATATCGTCCGCATTCATCGAAGGTAAATCGGTGGAAACGTTAAAAAAATGCGTGAACGTTTCATTGCCGTTTT
>JAIRPA010000214.1 GCA_031257235.1 Burkholderiales bacterium
TGTTTAATCAAATACAGGATGACTATAAAGAAGCAAGTAAAAAGCGCGGACAAGCGTTTTTGGATCAGGTGTCGGCTGAACTTGACGATGAAGCACCGAGGGGTTTTGAGGTTATCTCATACACGGCGACAACCCACCCTATAAGATCAGACACGCAGGAGGCTTTGGCAATGATCCTCGATCGTCCGATTGAGCCAAATAACCCGGACGAAGTTTCGGATGAATCCGACACTCCCACCGACCCGCAAGCCTTGCCGGCATCTAAAACTCCGACCAAGCCCGAATCTGAACACGAAGCTAAAGCCAATCTTGAAGCCAATTACGAAGCGGCGGTTTGTCGTCTGGCGGCATGTTCGGATATTCGATACCAGACGGTGCGACACGCTGAGGCAAAAGCTCTTCGCGTCTCCGTCCGGTTTTTGGATCAAAGTGTGAAGGCGGAAAAAATGAAGAATCATCCTCCTATTGCTCTGCAAGACCGACCGTTATTTGAGGAAGTCCTGATGTGGGATCATCCCGTCAACGGTGAAACCTTGTTGGATACGATTTATATCACCATTAAGACCTACATTGTCTGCGATGAAGAAACGCTGATTGCCGCCACGTTGTGGATTGTCTTCACATGGTTTATTGAGGTAGTCGGCATTGCCCCGATTGCCAACATATCCGCGCCGGAAAAGCGGTGTGGCAAAACGCAATTGTTGGATGTGATCGGCAGAATCTCAAAGCGTCCGTTGATTGCTTCCAACATCTCGGCGGCGGCGATGTACCGCACAATAGAAAAGTATCAACCCACGCTTTTGATTGACGAAGCCGACGCTTTTATGAAGGACAACGAAGAGTTGCGTGGAGTGATGAATTCCGGGCATACACGGACAAGCGCGTTTGTGATCCGAACAGAGGGGGACAATTACGAACCTCGACGTTATTCAACCTGGGGGGCGAAAGCGGTGGCGGGGATCGGGAGTTTGTCCGATACGCTCAAAGATCGTTCCATCGTGTTAAAGCTCCGAAGAAAACTTCCCTCCGAAACGGTTAAAAAGTTAAGACATGCGGAGACGGAACAGTTCCAAACGATTGCGTCCATGCTGGCACGGTTTGCGGAGGATCATAAAACAACGATTGAAGTCGCCAGACCCCACATTCCTCAGGAATTGAACGATCGAGCCGGCGACAATTGGGAGCCGCTTTTAGCGATTGCGGACGTGGCGGGCGAGAAATGGGGTGTTGCCGCGAGAAAGGCGGCGATTCACTTATCGGAGGAGAGTGACGATGATACGGGAGAATCGCTATCGGTTGAGTTATTAAAAGACATTCGTGAAGTCTTTGAGACAACGGGCGAAGAAAAAATAGCGACGGCGGAGATGATTAAACAGCTCTGTGAGGATAAAGCCAAGCGTTGGGCTTCTTATAACAAGGGGAGTGAGATAGTGCAACGTCAGTTGTCGAATAGATTAAAAATGTTTGGGATCGTAAGTAAGACCGTTCATTTGGGGGCGAAAACACGGCTCAAAGGTTATCACCGGAGTGATTTTACCGATACGTTTAAGCGATACCTTCCTAAAGCGGGATCAAAAGAGGAGCAGTAAAAAAGGTAAAGACACTGTGTGTGCGCACTCCCCTTTTTTATCCGTTACCCGTTACCTTTTTTAGGAAAGGCTTTAAAGATCAATGACTTACCTCAAAAAAAGAGGGAATGGAGGGGTAACGCATGCAATTTGCATCCGTTACCCGTTACCTTAGAGATCGTCCGATGTTGTCCAAGTCAAAAATCTTGAGCACGGTTAGGCACTTTTGAGCACGTTTGAGGTGTTTACACTGTAAACACCTCAAAGATACCCAAAGATGCCCAAATGAGCTCATTTTAAGATGTGCCCTACCGCTTTCATTACGCGGACACAAAGATTGCAAGTATCGGATCAAATCATAAAGCGATTAAAGATGATGAAACGCTTGATCACTGTTTGCACCGTGAACAGTGATCGAACCTTTAAGATTGTTTAACGAACCCTAAAATAAAGCGCGCGGGAATTGCGGCAACGTGGGGAAGCGATGCTTCTTCACGCAAGCGGTCGGTCAACCGAAGGAGGCGATCAGTCCAACCTCAAAACGTAATACAAGAGCCTCCGACACCCTACAAACAAAGGCAAGGTGACGCAATGAAAAGTATTATTGTCGTGTTTTGAATCTTTGTTGTAATGCCGCAACAGATCATTGTCGCCATGATTAAAAAAAGTGTAAGTGTGATGTTTGTCGGGTCTTTGTCTGTCGCCTAAAAAAACGATGATTTGATTGCGTCAATCTCATAGGGAAAACACGGGGTTTGCGGCAAAAGCAACGGGCTTTGCGCGTCACGACTAAAAGCATTTTAGGTAGTGACGCGCGATGCGGCGATGAACATTTCCATAGGGAAAATCCACGCGCGAAATAAAAGCATTGAGTTATTTGCGCCAAAATTTTATTTTATATATACTGAAAGTTCATTCATACCGGGGTACGCAAGCCGCAGCCAAAAGCGTATATGTGACTGTGACCATTAGGCGTTGAGCACACAGATAACGCGAAGCAATGTTCGCGTCCGAGAGGAAATAATGATATTGCTTAGCGCGGGCTCACGCGCGCGAAATAAACATATGGGGCGCAAGCCGGTGCAATGGTTCCGAGCTTGTAATAAATGGGCAACATCTCTATGTAGGTTTGCCCGAATAAATTGCTATAGGTTGGCAACAATACCCGAATCTTAATTGTTGAAGTGTTGCTCTTTATGGTTTCTTTCTACTCTACAAATGTAGAAATTAAAGAGGAGCGCGAACAAGTCCCGATGACGACGATCGGAATAAATATGCAGTCGTGGCACTATGCCGTTGAACGCCTCCGGTGTCTATCAACGGATAACCGGCGAATTCAGGAACGCAATTTTTATTGCGACATCCTCGCCTTTACCACTTAACTTTTTTTGGTAGTGCCTTAAAGACTTGTTTTTTGTGGAACCTATTTTGTGATGTGATGTGAAGTGTTGTGATGAATCGACTTTTTTAATTTTTGAAGAACTTGCGCAATGCTCTTGCGCGGGTCTTGATGGTTGGGGTTGATTCAAGCCTCACCCGTTCCCGTCTGCGTGGGGATCATCACGCAAACCTCCTATTAACGCTTATACCCTTTTATATCCTCTTTTAAGAAAGGATGGTCAAGTGTCAGCTTTAGAACGCGGTTTATCCGCGATGGTGCAACACAATAAGCACGGATCGTATAAAACCCAAGCCGATCGTTGGGCGATGTTTCAAATGTTTTGCAATCAGTTGAGCCGGCATTTTGATATTCGTTCCATGAAACCTTCCGACTTAAAAGGTCGGCACGTCAATTATTTAGTCAACCAATGGAAGGGGGACAAGGTTGACCCGGACACGATCAGAAACCGTCTTTCCAAAATTCGCTGGTGGGCAAAGATGGTGGGCAACCCCGGCGCGGTGAAGTCTAATGCCGATTATGGGGTTCACAAAAAGAAAATAGACTACAACCAAAACCGCGCGGTTTTGTTGGCTAATGCCGATCTTTCCCGCGTCTCGCCGCATGTTCGTTTGTCTTTGCGATTGGAAGATCAATTCGGACTTCGTCGTGAAGAGGCGATTTTATTTAAAGTTTCAACGGCGTTGGGCAATCAAACCGTGGATAAAGCTTCGTCGATTTATCTTTTGCCTTCGTGGACCAAGGGGGCGGTCGGGAGGCATGTGCCGATGATTAGCGAGGCACAACGGGATTTATTGCGGGAGATTGCCGGGGTTGTCGGCAAAGCCTCGTTGATCCCGGAGGGCTTCAACAAAAAGGAGCAGATCAAAAAATTGGAGAACGAAACCCGCGCGGCGAAAATCGGCAGAACGCACGGGCTGAGGCACGGCTACGCGCACCGGCGGTACTTGGACTTAACCGGTTGGGAATGCGGCGCGGTGAAAGGGGTTGAATTACAACTCAACGCCAAAGACTACGCGAAAGACCAAGAGGCGCGACAGATCATCAGCGAAGAATTGGGGCATGGCAGAAAGTCTATCTCCAAGCAATACATCGGGACTTCGGTGATGGTCGAAGGATAGAACCCGACTTGACCGCTTTTTCAATGAGGTAACGACGACAGTCAAGTCGGATGAAAAAGAAGGAAAACCCTTTTTTCGTGTGAAAGGAATGGCTGTTCGGACAATTCAACGCCATCATTAAGATTTTTTCCAAACGCCCATTTTTTGTCTAAACCCTACAAAACTAATAAGGTTTTCGGGTTTTTGCCGTTCATTTTATGCCGCGCGTCG
>JAIRPA010000202.1 GCA_031257235.1 Burkholderiales bacterium
GACGGAATGCCAGCAACGCGGCTTTAGAGCGATAGGCGGCATCGTCGGCGGCACGGAAACGCTGGAGTCCGGCGCAAAAATTGAAAATGGTTTTGCTTTCGGTCAGTTACGCGGAACGAACGCTACTCGGAGTAATGTGGGAACGATCGTGGGTCGCGGTCAAGTGGACATTACCAATGCTGCCGGATTAACCGAGATTGTTGCCGGTGGAGTGAAAGGCACACCGTTTGGGGCATCCTTTGGATCGTTCACGATCACCAACGTCCATCACAGCGCTACCGGTGTGAGCGTGACGGATCAGAACGACCAATCGGTGACGCTTTCCGCGACGCAACAACAATCTTGGTGGCAAAATGTTTTGACCTTTAACTTCACCAACGTTTGGAAGTGGAACGCAAGCGAGAATCGTCCCGAACTTGCCTGGGAATAACCGGCGAATCACGAATGGATCACTCTATTCGACGCCGTTAATCTTAAAGGGAACATCTTTGGATGTTCCCTTTTTTTTACTCTAACGTTTTTATCTCACCGGCAAGATCATAAAAAAACGCCTGTCGTTGACAGGCGTTTTTGTCGGCAGAACCGGAAATTGTCTCGGTTATTTCTGCTCGAAACTTAACTACTCCGCTTTTTCGGTGCTTTGATCGGCGATCGGACGATCCACCAACTCAACAAACGCCATCGGCGCGGTGTCGCCCTGACGGAAACCGCATTTCAAAATGCGCAAATATCCGCCCGGACGCGATTGATAACGAGGACCCAACTCGTTGAAGAGCTTGGTCACGATATCACGATCCCGCAAACGCGCAAACGCCAAGCGGCGGTTGGCAACCGTCGGCGTTTTACCTAAAGTAATCAAACGCTCGGCAACACGACGCAATTCTTTTGCCTTAGGCAAAGTGGTTTTGATCGCTTCGTGTAAGAAAAGCGAATTAGTCATGTTGCGCAACATGGCCAAACGATGAGCGCTGGTACGATTTAATTTTCTAAGTCCGTGACGATGACGCATAATGTTTTCCTTCTAGTCAGGTCGGTTATGGACGCCCCAAACCTGCCGGAGGCCAGTTTTCGAGCTTCATACCGAGCGAAAGTCCACGCTGTTGGAGGACTTCTTTGATTTCATTAAGAGATTTACGACCAAGATTCGGCGTTTTGAGCAACTCACCTTCGGTGCGTTGAATCAAATCACCAATATAGTTAATGTTTTCAGCTTTAAGGCAGTTTGCCGAGCGAACGGTAAGCTCCAGATCATCCACCGGCAAGCACAACATCGGATCCACTTGAGGCATCCCGTGTTCGGAAGCCGGCAAATTACTGCCGTTTAATTCGGCAAACAAGGTCAACTGGCTCACGAGAATTCTTGCCGCGTCGCGCACCGCCTGTTCGGGATCAATCACTCCGTTGGTTTCGATCTCAAGGATCAACTTATCCAAATCGGTGCGCTGCTCTACGCGCGCGCTTTCAACCTGATAGCTGACGCGACGAACCGGTGAGAAAGAGGCATCTAAAAGAATGCTACCGATCTCGTGATCTTCCGCTTTGTTGCGCGCAGAAACCGGTTGATACCCGCGCCCCTGCTCAACAAAAATTTCCATTTCGAGTTTGCCACCCTGCGACAGGTGCGCAATCTTATGCTCAGGGTTGATGATGTCAACATCGTGCGGCAATTCAATATCTTTTGCCGTCACCGTGCCTTCGCCGTTTTTAACGAGCTTTAACGTCACACTACTGCGCCCCTGCAGTTTGAAAGATATGCCTTTCAAATTCAACAGCAAATCGACAACGTCTTCCTGAACGCCGTCCAGCGCCGAGTATTCGTGCAACACGCCGGTGATTTTTACCTTCGTCGGCGCAAAACCCGGCATGGACGACAAAAGTACGCGTCGCAAAGCATTCCCTAAAGTATGCCCGTAGCCACGCTCGAATGGTTCCATGACCACACGCGCGTGAAAAGGAGACATGTTTTGAACGTCAATAATGCGTGGTTTCAACAAAGCGTTGCTCTGCATGGTGGTACCTTTATACAAATCAGAAAAAAATAGCTCTTGGGCTGATTATTTCGAGTAAAGCTCAACGATTAAGTTTTCGTTGATGTCACTTCCAATTTCAGCACGGTCAGGCGCGCTTTTAAACACCCCAACCATCTTCTTCGGATCAACCTCTACCCAAGAGGGGAAACCGATGGACTCGGCTAAGTCCAGCGCGCTTTTCACACGCAATTGCGCCTTGCTTTTTTCAGTCAAGGAAACTTGATCGCCGGCTTTCAAACGCGCGGAGGGGATGTTCAAACGACGACCGTTCACCATCACGGAACCGTGCGACACCAACTGGCGCGCTTCCGCGCGGGTGGATCCAAACCCCATCCGATACACGACGTTATCCAAACGAGATTCCAATAATTTCAATAAATTTTCGCCGGTCGAACCTTGACGGCGAGCCGCCTCGGTAAAAACCAAACGAAATTGGCGTTCCAACACGCCATAAATACGACGAACTTTTTGCTTTTCACGCAATTGCGTTCCGTAGTCTGACATGCGCGAGCCGGAGTTTTTTCCGTGCTGACCGGGTCTGACTTCAGACTTGCATTTGGTGTCGAGTCCACGACGCGCGCTTTTCAAGAAAAGATCAGTTTGTTCTCTTCGCGCCAGCTTACATTTAGGTCCGAGATAACGAGCCACTTTAGCTATCCTATTGCAAAGTTAATAAAAAAGTCACCGCTTAAATGCGACGACGCTTAGGCGGACGACAACCGTTGTGCGGTATCGGTGTCACATCCGCAATGGAAGAAACTTTTAAACCCAAGGCGTTTAACGCGCGAACCGAAGATTCACGACCGGGACCCGGCCCTTTGATGCGAACCTCCACATTCTTGACGCCACACTCTTGTGCCGCGCGACCGGCTTGCTCCGCCGCCACCTGCGCCGCAAACGGCGTTGATTTGCGCGATCCTTTAAAACCGACGCCGCCGGAGGTCGCCCAAGAAAGCGCGTTACCCTGACGATCGGTAATGGTGATGATCGTGTTATTGAACGATGCGTGAACGTGCGCAATGCCTTCGGAAATATTCTTTTTGACCTTTTTGCGCGCCCGAACCGCGTTCTTGGCTTGTGATTGTGCTGCCATCAATAAACTCCTCTAACGCCTATGATTTCTTGCCCGCAACGGTGCGACCCTTGCGCGGACCTTTGCGCGTGCGCGCATTTGTACGAGTGCGTTGACCCCGAACCGGCAGACCGCGACGATGACGAACACCGCGATAACAACCTCAGTCCATCAACCGCTTGATGCTCATCGTCACTTCACGACGAAGATCACCTTCAACCGCAAATTGCGCGACCTGCTCACGCAGTTTGTCCATCGCCGCGTCGTCCAAATCTTTAATTTTGGTCGAGCCTTCAATCCCTGCCGCCACACAAATTTTCTTGGCGCGCGAACGCCCGATTCCGTAAATCGCGGTAAGTGCGATTTCGGCATGTTGGTGATTTGGGATGTTTACGCCAGCTATACGTGCCATTTGTTTACCTATCCAATCAATTATCCCTGCCGCTGCTTATGCCGCGGATCTTCACAAATTACGCGAATCACGCGATTCCGCCGAATAATTTTGCATTTTCGGCAAATCCTTTTGACTGATGCAACTACTTTCACTTCACGTCTCCTCGTTTCGTTATCCGCGCGTTTTATCAACGCGCACCGTCCGATTGCTTTTCCCTACTTCGTGCGGAAAGTGATCCGCGCCCGGGATAAATCGTACGGCGTCATCTCCACCGTGACCTTGTCACCCGGCAAAATACGAATGTAGTGCATCCGAATTTTGCCCGAAATATGCGCTAACACAACGTGGCCGTTTTCGAGCTTTACCCGAAAAGTTGCGTTGGGCAACATTTCGACCACTTCACCCTGCATCTGTATGGTGTCTTCTTTTGCCATATCAGCGCAACCCGCCTTTAAAGTTTGCTTTCTTCAACAAACTCTCATACTGCTGCGACATCAAGTACGCCTGTACTTGAGTCATGAAATCCATCGTCACGACGACTACAATCAGAAGCGACGTTCCCCCAAAATAAAACGGAACGTTCTTCCACGCGATCAACATGTTTGGAATAAAGCAAACAACAACCAAATAAATCGACCCCAAAAGCGTCAACCGCAACATAATCTTTTCAAGATAACGCGCCGTTTGTTCCCCCGGACGATACCCGGGAATGACCGCGCTGCCTTTCTTTAAGTTATCTGCCGTTTCGCGCGGGTTATAAACCATCGCCGAATAAAAGAAGCAGAAAAACATAATCAACGCGGCGTATAAAAACTCATAAACAGGCGACCCCTGTGACAACACCGCTTTGATGTCTCCCAAAAACCGCGCAAATGCGGAATCTCCCGTCGAAGAAAAACCGCTGATGGTTGCCGGAAACAAAATAATCGACGACGCAAAAATCGCCGGGATCACCCCCGCCATATTGAGCTTAAAAGGCAAGTATTGGTTTTGTTGCGGCATCGCGGGATGACGCTTGGCGTATTGAACCAGCACTTTTCTTTGAGCCCGTTCAAAAAACACCACCACGCCCGTCACCAACACCACCAAAAGCACAATCATCAACACCACGGGAATTGAATAAGAGCCTTGGCTGACATTCTCTAACGTCATCACAATCGCGCGCGGCAATCCCGCGACAATCCCGGCAAAAATGATGAGCGAAATGCCGTTACCCAACCCCCGCTCGGTAATCTGCTCGCCGAGCCACATCAAAAACATCGTGCCGGTGACTAATGTCACCGCCGTCATCAGCATGAACGGCAATCCGGGGAACAATACCAATCCGGGTTGGTTTTGCAACATCATGCCCACGCCAAACGCCTGAACAAAAGCCAACGCCACCGTAAAATATCGCGTGTATTGCGTGATCTTACGACGCCCTGCTTCACCTTCTTTTTTCAAGGCTTCCAGCGGAGGATACATCGCCGACAAGAGCTGAATGATGATCGACGCCGAAATATACGGCATGACGTTTAACGCCAAAATCGAAAACCGCTCCAACGCGCCTCCCGAAAACATGTTCACCAAACCCAAAATCCCACCGGAGTTTTGGTTAAACAGTTTTGCAAATTCGGCACTGTTGATGCCCGGAACCGGAATGTGTGTTCCGATCCGAAAAACGACCATCGCGCCCAACAAAAACAGCAGGCGATGAATTAAATCGCTGTAATTACTGCCGCTTTTTCCCGCCGGATTTAGAGTAGCCAAGTACGCACCTTTAAGACTTCGTCAAAAATCAACCCTTAGCGCCGAGAATATCCATCACGCTGCCGCCTTTTGCTTCAATCGCCGCTTTGGCGCCTTTTGTCGTGAAAATACCGACCAATTTCACCGCGCGCGTCAGTGTCCCCGTGTTGATCACTTTCGCCTCTTTTGCCGAGGCAGGAATGACCTTTGCGGCATACAATGCCAATAAATCAATTTCATCGACCGGGATTTTTTCCAAATCCGACAAGCGAACTTGAGCCACATCGTTTCTGCTCATCGACACAAAACCACGTTTGGGCAAACGACGTTGCAACGGCATTTGACCGCCTTCAAAGCCGACTTTATGAAAGCCGCCCGAACGCGATTTTTGACCTTTGTGACCGCGACCGCAGGTTTTACCCAACCCCGACCCGATGCCGCGACCCACGCGACGCCGCGCCTTTTTTGAGCCTTCTGCCGGTTCTATCGTATTTAAAAACATGTTTATCTCCGCCAAAACGTTCGTTATTCCGCTACTTTGAGCAGATAACCGACTTTGTTGATCATCCCGCGAATCGAGGGCGTATCTTCCACTTCCACCGTGTGGTTCATTCTTTTCAAACCCAACCCACGCACGGTCTCGCGATGATCCTTACGGGTCGCCGTCAAGCCTTTGACCAGCGTTACTTTGATTTTCTTTGCCGTTGCCATCATTACACTCCGAGAATTTCTTGGACGGATTTGCCGCGTTTTGCCGCAACTTCTGCCGGCGTTGAACACGCCTGCAAGGCATTCAAGGTCGCGCGAACGATGTTGTACGGGTTGGTCGAGCCATAACACTTCGCCAACACATTGGTGACACCCACGACATCAAACACCGCGCGCATGGCGCCGCCGGCAATGATGCCCGTACCGTCAGACGCCGGCTGCATGTACACGCGCGTGGCGCCGTGACGACCTTCCACCGGATGAAAGAGGGTGCCTTTTTTCAGACTCACTTTGACCATATTCCGGCGCGCCTGTTCCATGGCTTTTTGCACGGCAACCGGAACTTCTTTGGATTTGCCTTTGCCAATGCCGATTCTTCCGTCGCCGTCGCCAACCACCGTTAATGCCGCAAACGCCATGATGCGTCCGCCTTTCACCACTTTGGTGACGCGATTAACACCGATCATCTTTTCACGAAGACCGTCGCCTTTTTCTTCCGTCGTAACTTGTTGCTGTTTCGCCATAATCTATTGCCTCAGAACTTGAGACCGCCTTCGCGCGCGGCATCCGCAAGCGCTTTGATGCGACCATGAAACTTGTACCCCGAACGATCAAAAGAAACCGTTTCGACCCCGACTTTTTTTGCCCGCTCGGCAATCGCCGCGCCAACAATGGTGGCCGCGTTTTTAGTGCCGCCGTTTTTTAAATCGCCGCGAACCGACGCTTCCGCCGTGGAAGCCGCCGC
The DNA here is from genome assembly GCA_031257235.1 of Burkholderiales bacterium. Taxonomy (GTDB): domain Bacteria; phylum Pseudomonadota; class Gammaproteobacteria; order Burkholderiales; family Casimicrobiaceae; genus UBA931. Next base: position 6,678 of record JAIRPA010000202.1, read on the forward strand.
CAAGACGCGATCCCCCGTCGGCGCGATGACCTGCGCGTAAATATGCAGATTTGAGCGGTAAACCACCAAACGCGCGGTGCGAAGCTCGGCAATACGCACCCGGGTTTTGCGGGCGCGGCGCAATCGAGCAGCTTTTGTATTCATATCTTTAACCTCGTCTTAAGACGCGAATGTTCGCGTTATTTCTTCTTGGTTTCTTTCAAAATCACCCGTTCATCGGCATAGCGAACCCCTTTACCTTTGTAGGGCTCCGGCGGACGGTACGCGCGGATATCCGCCGCCACCTGACCGACCACCTGCTTATCAATGCCTTTGATGATGATTTCTGTTTGCTGGGGCAATTCGGCTTTGATCCCTTCCGGAAGTTTGTGCACCACCGGATGAGAAAACCCCAGCGACAAATTGAGCGCGTTGCCGGACAACTGTGCGCGAAAGCCCACGCCGACCAACGTCAATTTGCGTTCAAACCCTTGAGCCACACCTTTGACCATGTTCGCCAACAACGCGCGCGTCGTTCCAAACACGGCACCCGCCATCGGGTCTTTTAAAGAGACCACCAAGGTGTCACCGTTTTTTTCGACCGCCACGCCCTTATCAATAGGATGCGATAACGAACCCAACGGGCCTTTTACCGTCACCTGATCGGCTGTCAGCGTTACTTCAACTTTTGCGGGTAACGCGATCGGCGCTTTTCCAATTCGAGACATAGAAAGACCTCCTTTACGCGACAATGCAAAGCACTTCGCCGCCGACACCCGCCGCGCGCGCTTTGCGATCCGTCATCACACCGCGCGACGTGGAAACGACCGCAATACCCAAACCGTTCATGACGGTCGGAATCGCTTCTTTACCACGATAAATCCGCAAGCCGGGACGAGAAATGCGTTCTATTTTCTCAATCACCGGACGCCCCGCATAATATTTCAACGCGATTTCCAACGCCGGCTTGGCTCTGTCAGAGCTTATGCGAAAATCTTCAATATAACCTTCGTCTTTTAAAACTTGCGCAATCGCAATTTTCACCTTCGACGAAGGCATCGACACGCTCGGCTGTTCTACCATCTGCGCGTTGCGAATACGGGTCAACATATCCGCGATCGGATCAGACATACTCATTCGTCACCTCGTTACCAACTGGCTTTAACAATACCGGGAATTTCTCCCCGCATTGCACACTCGCGCAATTTGTTGCGCCCCAGACCAAATTTACGAAATACCCCGCGCGGACGCCCCGTCAGCGCGCAACGATTGCGCAAACGCGTCGGATTTGCGTTACGCGGCAATTGTTGCAATTTAAGCCGCGCTTGATAACGCTCTTCATCCGTGAGCTTGCTGTTTTTAATAATTGCAAGCAACGCATCACGCTTTTTCTGATATTTCGCGACCAAATTCATTCTTTTCAGATCGCGGTTAATCAAAGACAATTTCGCCATTTTTTTAACCCCTGAACGGAAACTTAAACGCGGAAAGAAGCGCTTTGGCTTCCGCATCGGTTTTTGCCGTCGTTGCCACGGTAATGTTCAACCCGCGCAACGCGTCGATTTTGTCGTACTCAATTTCCGGGAAAATGATTTGTTCTTTCACGCCCATATTGAAATTGCCGCGACCATCAAACCCCTTACCGCCGACGCCGCGAAAGTCGCGCACGCGCGGTAACGCGATGGTCACCAAACGATCAAAAAATTCATACATCTTTTCGCGCCGCAACGTGACCATACAGCCAATCGGATAACCTTCACGGATTTTGAAACCCGCGATGGCTTTGCGTGCTTTGGTGACCACCGGTTTTTGACCGGCGATTTTTTGCAAATCCGCGACCGCGTTATCCAATACTTTTTTGTCTGCCACCGCTTCACCGACGCCCATGTTGAGCACAATTTTGGTGATGCGCGGGACTTCCATGACTGACTTGTATCCGAATTGCTTCGTCAACGCAGGAACGACTTCTTTACGATAATAATCTTGTAAACGTGCCATAGCTCTTCCTAATTGCCCAAAGCTTCATTGTTGGACTTGAAAAAACGCACTTTACGTTTGCTCTCGCCTTCGCCTTCAAACCTAAAACCGATACGGTCAGGCTTTTGCGTTGCCGCATTCCATATCGCCACGTTGGAGATATGAATCGGCATTTCTTTGACAAGAATACCGCCCGCTTCGTTTTTCATGGGATTTGGGCGCGTATGGCGTTTGTATTGATTGACACCTGCAACAAGCAGGTATTGATCGTCAATGACGCGATCTACCGAGCCCCGTTTGCCTTTGTCTCGACCGGTAATGACTACGACTTGATCGCCTTTACGAATTTTGCGCATGGGAAACCTCTTTAGATTACTTCCGGCGCCAACGACACGATTTTCATAAACCGTTCGGTACGCAATTCTCTGGTTACCGGTCCGAAAATACGGGTTCCGATAGGCTCTAATTTATTGTTCAGCAAAACCGCCGCATTGGAATCGAAACGAACCTTTGCGCCGTCATCACGACGCACGCCTGAGGCGGTACGAACCACCACGGCGCTGTAAACTTCGCCTTTTTTCACGCGTCCGCGCGGCGCGGCATCTTTGATGCTCACTTTGATAATGTCGCCAATGTTGGCATAGCGGCGTTTGCTGCCTCCCAACACCTTGATGCACATCACTGCGCGCGCACCCGTGTTATCGGCAACATCCAGCACCGTTTGCATTTGAATCATGATTTACTCTCTCCAACTTACCGGCTTTTCAGCCGCCAGTTTTGGACCCGTTTCGGGAAAAGTTGTACACTACTTCGCTCAAAAAGACCGCTAAACCCGTGAGGATTTGGCGGAAAGGGTGAGATTCTCCCATTCTTTTTTAGAAAAAGCAAGTACCACCCTTAAAAAAATTTAAAAGCCCCGCCAAAAAAACAGCGCCTTTCGACGCTGTTTTTATTTTTAGGCAACCTCTTCCTTATTTGCACCCGTAAATCGGGAACACCCCGCCATACTGCGGCGGAGACACAACCGTTGCCCCGCATCCCACGGGCGCGAAAATTGCGATAGCGTTGATCAAAAGCGTGACGCTGACTTCAATGGGCGCGCAGATGGGCGGTTTTGGGGCGCAA
>JAIRPA010000080.1 GCA_031257235.1 Burkholderiales bacterium
AACCGCGCCCTTCCCCGCCCGGAATCACGCCGTCGATGATTAAAAAAGAACACGCACGAATATGATCGGCAATCACTTTTAACGAAGGCGAATGAAGGTCTTTGCAACCGGTGGCACGCGCGGCGGCGGCGATTAAAGATTGAAATAAATCTATTTCATAATTGGAATGAACGTTTTGCAAAACTGCCGCCAAACGTTCCAAGCCCATGCCGGTATCGACACACGGCGCGGGCAAGGGCGTCATGTTGCCTTGTTCGTCCCGATTAAACTGCATGAAGACCAAATTCCAGATTTCGATATAACGATCTCCGTCGGCGTCCGGCGATCCGGGAGGACCGCCGGCAACCGCTTCGCCGTGATCGTAGAAAATTTCAGAGCAAGGTCCGCAAGGACCGACATCCGCCATCTGCCAAAAATTATCGCTGGCGTATTTCGCGCCTTTGTTGTCGCCGATCCGCACGATGCGTTCTTTGGGCAGTTTAATTTCATCCGCCCAGATGGCGTAGGCTTCGTCATCGTCGATATAAACCGTTGCCCACAGTTTTTCGGGCGGAAAATGATAAACGCGCGTGAGCAAATCCCACGCAAACCGAATCGCATCGCGCTTGAAATAGTCGCCAAAACTAAAATTGCCCAGCATTTCAAAAAACGTGTGATGCCGCGCGGTGTAACCGACGTTTTCTAAGTCGTTGTGTTTACCGCCGGCACGCACGCAACGTTGTGACGAAGTGGCGCGTTGATAAGCACGGGTGTCCTGCCCCAAAAACACGTCTTTGAACTGCACCATGCCGGCGTTGGTGAATAAAAGGGTGGGATCGTTGCCCGGCACCAAGGGCGAACTTTTGACTTCCGTGTGACCGTGTTGGACAAAATAATCGAGAAACAAACGACGAATTTCGGAAACTTTCATAATCAACTCTTTTTAAAATGACGAATAGTTTTCGTCGGTGGAAAGAAAGTCAGCATTGTAGCCAATAAACGTGAACGCGGGCGATTGCCTCCCTTTGCTCTCGTCAATGCGGTATCCTAATCATTCTTTTTGTGTTGTCCTTTATGACCACTTCGGAGCTGTCCATGCAAACATCAAAACCACTCATCGGCATCGTCATGGGATCAACCTCAGATTGGGCGACGATGAAAGCCGCCGCCGATATTTTGAGCGACTTTTCCGTCCCTTTTGAAGCGCGTGTCGTCTCCGCGCATCGAACGCCGGACCTGCTTTTTGAATATGCCGCCACCGCCAAATCGCGCGGATTGCAGGCGATCATTGCCGGCGCGGGGGGGGCGGCGCACCTCCCCGGAATGCTTGCCTCCAAAACCCCCGTTCCCGTCTTGGGCGTGCCGGTGCAGTCCCGCGCGCTTTCCGGGCTGGATTCGTTGCTCTCGATCGTTCAAATGCCCAAAGGCGTGCCGGTGGCCACCTTTGCCATCGGCGAAGCCGGCGCGACCAACGCGGCACTGTTTGCGGTCGCGCTTGTCGCCAACCAATACCCTTCCGTTTTTGACGCGCTCGTGGCTTTCCGTCAAAAACAAACCGACGCGGTGTTGGAGGCAAAGTTGCCCCTCTGATTGGACCAAACATTCCCGATAAAAAAACCGCCGGGAAGTCCCGACGGTTTTTTATTGAGCGAAGAAAAAGGAGGTTTTGCCGACAGAAGAACACATCCCTCCTTATCCCAACACCCTTATCCTGCCGTCTTTTTTTGTTTCATGCGATAAGCCACCCACAAAAGCACGATCCAGAAAGGAAGGATGATCACCGAAATACTGATGCCCGACAATAACGCTTTGATGCCGGCAAGCATTTCGGAGGCATTCCCTGACGCGATTTGTCGATACGGCTCCGTTCCGGGCATCAACATCAAAATCACGAGAATGCAAATCACGAACGCAATACACAGATAGTTGGTGAGCGGATAACCGATGGCACGGAAGCGCAATACTTCGCCTTCGCGTTTTTTGGCGGCGCGGAATTTTAAATGCGCGATGCTGATCATCGCCCAATTCAACACCAACGCGGAAACCACCAACGCCATCAAAATACCGAGGGCTTGTTGGGGAATCGTATAGTTGATGACCACGCAGATCAGTGTGGCCGCCGAGGACGTTAAAATCGCCATGATCGGCACGCCGCGTCTGTCGGTGCGCAGTAAAGACCGCGGCGCGTTGCCTTGAATGGCAAGCCCGAACAACATTCGGCTATTGCAATAAACACTGCTGTTGTACACCGACAACGCCGCCGTTAAGATCACAAAGTTCAAGATGTGCGCGGCTGAAGGAATACCGATCTGATCGAAAATCAACACAAACGGACTATTACTATAGGCACTGCCTCCTTGGCTGATGATGTCCACCAACCGGTCCCACGGGAAAAGAGCCAAGAGCACCGTTAATGCGCCCACATAGAAAATCAGAATGCGGTAAATCACTTGATTGATGGCGCGGGGAATGGTTCTGTCGGGATCATCCGCTTCTGCCGCCGTGATGCCGACCAACTCCAAGCCCCCGAAGGAAAACATAATGATGGCAAGCGCCATGATCATCCCGCTGATTCCGTTGGGGAAAAACCCGCCATGCGTCCATAGATTGGAGATGGCCGCCTGTTCGCCGCCCGTGCCTGAAATCAGTAAAAAAGCACCCAAGACAATCATGCCGATCACCGCCACCACTTTGATGATCGCAAACCAAAATTCCATTTCGCCGTACACGCGAACGCTGGCCAAATTGATCGCATTGATGAGCAGGAAAAACGCAATCACCGAAACCCAGATCGGTATGGGCGCCCAAAACTGCACGTAAACGCCGACTGCGGTCAACTCCGCCATACTCACCAACACGTACAACACCCAATAATTCCAGCCGGACAAAAAGCCCGGAAAACCACCCCAATACTTATACGCAAAATGGCTAAATGACCCGGAAACGGGTTCTTGCACAATCATTTCGCCTAATTGACGCATGATGAGGAAGACGATGATGCCGCCAATGCCGTACCCCAACACCATCGCCGGACCCGCCATTTTCATCACGCCGGCTGATCCTAAGAAAAGCCCCGTGCCAATCGCGCCACCCAGCGCAATCAGTTGAATATGCCGATTCTTAAGACCACGATGCAAAGGCTCGTGACGCGTTTTCTCTTGATTCATGTTTTGTAACTCCGGTTAAAAGAGCAGAAAGCGAAAGCATAACGCATTCGGAGAACTTTGCGGATCGGGAATCAGGGATCAGGGATCAGGGATCAGGAATCAGGAATCAGCGCATCGTCATTCTGCGCGTAGAGGCGTAAGCCTCGCAGTCGCAGAATCCAAGCCGCCCAGAGGCGGCGTCATTGCGGACTTGATCCGCAATCCGGTTTTTCCGCCGTTTTTACAAAAAAGTATCGGGCTTTGCCCGTACTTTTTTGGAAATTTAAAACCGGCAAAAAGTACCACTTTTTGCCGTTCGAGTGTAGGGGTTCACTTTTTGCCGAACCTCCTTGACGTAACGCAAAAACCCTCGTACAATTGCAGATTCTGTCGCGGGGTGGAGCAGTCTGGCAGCTCGTCGGGCTCATAACCCGAAGGTCGTAGGTTCAAATCCTACCCCCGCAACCAATTCTTTCTGCGGATTTCCCCGCATCATCCAAAAAACGCTTTCCCATCAAAGAGCTGCCCGCGTTTTTCATCCTTTTTTGAATTCGGCAAAAAGTAGTACTTTTTGCCAAACCTTTAAAACCGGATTGCGGGTCGGAGACTGCTTGTGAGTTCTGATTCCTGAAGCGCAAACTCCCGACTTTCGCTGCCCCCCTTTTTTGTGGAACGCCCAAAAGTAGGTTTTTACTTTTGGGCGATCCCCCCCTGATTCCTGACCTCTGATTACTGATCCCCCCCCAACTTTTCGAG
>JAIRPA010000204.1 GCA_031257235.1 Burkholderiales bacterium
CCCAAAAATAGCTTTAAAAACAACATCGTACTTCGGCGACAGCGGTTTATTCTCCATTCATCCTCCTTTCAGGTTTTCCCCAAAATAACGCATAAACCCGTAAATTTCAAGCACATGGGGGAGAGAGGAGGGGCGCAACAATCGAGTTCCGCCGTAACCCGTGACGTGTCATTTTAAAGAAAAATATCGCGGAAAGATTTACAATGAGGTCTTTGCGCGATGCCGATGATTCACACCATGAGAGCTTTGCAAAGTTGCCTCATTTCCGGCGGAGTGATTGTGTTACGCGGTGTGACCAAGCAAATATTGCCATCCTCCCTCGCGGTAAGCGCGGGGTTTTTTTTAAGGAGACGACCATGATGAACGAACCCTTCTTTACCTTAAACGACGGTTTTGCGATGCCTCAGTTAGGCTTGGGTGTATGGGGTATTGAAAACAAAGACGTGCCTCCTGTTGTATCCTCCGCGCTTGAAGCCGGTTATCGTCTGATTGACACGGCGGCGTTGTATCAAAACGAAGAAGGGGTAGGTCGCGCGGTCACGCGCTCGTTGTTGCCCCGTGCCGAGATTTTTGTCACCACAAAACTCGCCAACCATCAGCACGGTCACGCCAAAGATGCGTTGCAGGAAAGTCTGGCGCGGCTGGGTTTATCTTATGTTAATTTGTATTTAATTCACTGGCCTCTTCCGGCGCAAGATCGTTATGTAGAAACGTGGCGACAGATGATTGAATTAAAGCAACAAGGGTTGACACACTCCATCGGGGTCTCCAATTTTACCGAAGCGCATTTAACGCGATTGATCGAAGAAACGGGCGTGGTACCTGCCGTGAATCAGGTCGAAATTCACCCGACCTTTCAACAACAATCCCTTCATGCGTTCCATAAAAAACACGGCATCGTGACGCAATCGTGGAGTCCTTTAGGGCAGGGGCGCGATGTTGTCCTGCCTGAAATTACCAAGATTGCCGCAAAGTATCAAAAAACGCCGGCGCAAGTTATCGTGCGTTGGCATCTGCAACATAATTTTTCGGTGATTCCAAAGTCGGCAACGCTCTGGCGTATCCGTGAGAACAAAGAAGTCTGTGATTTCGCGTTGACCGATGATGATATGAATCAAATAGACGCGCTGAATCAACACAAACGAATGGGGCTTGATCCTGAAACGTTTTCATTGTAATCCTTAGGCAACCTTTTTTCTTTTTTAAAAGTCGCATGATGAATGAAGTCTTGCCTTATGGGTGGCAAAGGGGTCGCGTGGTGGCGCGGCATGATTGGAATGATCGGCTGTTCTCGTTAAAGATTGAGGCAAAACTTCATTTTAACGCGGGGCAGTTTGTCTCTATCGGTTTGCCGGCGACCCAAGAGAATCATGGGAGTGAATCTGTCGTTGCGCGGGCTTATTCTTTTGTGAATCCCCCTCATCACACCCCGCACGAATTTCTTATTGCAAACGTTGAGGGAGGTTTGCTTTCTCCACGATTGGCGCAATTAAATGAGGGCGATACCGTGTGGTTGAGCGCGCCTGCCGGTTTTTTAAATGGGGACGATATTCCCGCAAAAACCGTCTTATGGATGCTTGCCACCGGAACGGGAATCGCACCCTATATCTCGTTGTTAAACACCGACACCGTATGGAATAAATTTAAACGTATTGTTTTAATCCGAGGGATTCGACATCTTGAGGATGCTGTTTATCAAGATCGCGTTGAGCGTCTTCAAGAACGGTACCCGGATCGTTTGACTTTTATAGAGTGCGTGACCCGCCTCAAAGACGATGAGGGGCTGAACAATAACCCTTATCATCATAGGATTTATGGTCGACTCACGTCCGCTTTGGAAACGGGTGCGTTGGAAGCGTGCGCGGGAGATGCCCTCGCGCCCGAAACGTCGCATGTGATGTTGTGCGGCAGTCCGGTGATGATTGATGAGGTTTTGGGCTTACTCAAATTACGCGGAATGCAACGTCACCGCCTTTCTCGTCCCGGACACATCACGCTTGAGCGGTATGGGTGAAGAGATGCAGATAAGGCGGCTTGTCTTATTTGCTATTCTTACAATCCCTACCGCGAAATAAGTCGGATACCCCAAAAAAAATCAGGGAGGTTGTCCTCCCTGATTTTTTTGATCGTCGATGATTCAATCACCGACATTCATCATTCATCAAAATCTTGTCAACGGTTCTTTATTCCCAGATGAAGACGGGGCGCAAGGCTTGGGCGTCCCACTTCCAAACTTGGGTGAAGTCGAAATTAAGATTCGATGTTGCTTCCCACCAGCGTTGATCTTCGGTGTCAGTCAAATCCACGGGTTTGCCCACCGTGAAGCGCAACGCACCTGAAGAAGTATAGTTACTCTCATAATAGTTATTGCTCATCGAGATCGATCCCATTTCGCCAAAAGAGGTGGCGATCGGTGTGCCGAGCGTGGCGCCTGAGATACTGTTGCTCAACGCGACCGTATTGCTGATATTCGCTCCGGTTGTTCCTTTGACTTGTCCGACAATCGTTGCCGTATAATCGCCATCCGTCGCGCCTACCACGTCTCCGGATTTTGTATAACAGTTTTTCAGGGTGACTAAACCCGCTAAACGTCCGGCAATACCTCCGGTGCCACGAAGTGTGACCTTCCCTTGAATCACAGGAGAGTTCGTGTTGTTTTCGACGGTGCCGACGTTATAGCAACCATCCAAAGTCGCGTTGTCGTAAAGCCCGCCGACAATACCTCCGGCGTAACCCCCGCTGAAAGCGGAATGGTCGAGCTTCAAATTGCCCGTCGCGGCGACATGTTCCAATGTTCCGTCTTCAAGCGAGCCGACAATACCCCCTAAAAAGGCAAGCTGTGTAAATGTTTGATTCAACGTTAAATGCGCGGTCGATTTGCTGTCTTTAATCGTGCCTTCGCTCGCCCCCGCGATAGCTCCCATAAAGGTGTTATGTCCGTTGGCGGCCTGATGGGTGAAGTCTCCGGCAACGGTCAAATTTTTAATGGTGCCTTCGACAAGACCAAATAAACCGACAGCAAACGTCCCGTCGGCAAGCAACACATTCTCTACGGTTGCCTGTTGAAAGGAAATCGTCTTCCCTGCGCCATCAAAAGTCCCTTTGAAACCGCTCGCCCCGCATAAAGGTTGCCAGGTTCCCGAAATGGTGATGTCTGCATCAAGAATGACATTGCTGCCTGCCCGACACTCCATGTTTTGTAATTCCGCCAACGTGGCGACGTGAGTGGTTGAGTTAGATACCCCCGGATTAGGATTAGGATTAGGATTAGGATTGGGTTGGTCGGATCCGCTAGACCCTCCATCCCCGCCGCACCCGACCACCAACGCAAACATTGAAAAGGCGGAAAGATAAGACAAGCGACTCAATAATACTTTATTGTTTTTCATACTAAACCTCATTGATATTATTTATAAATAACAACTTATAACACCCTCTTTGCAAGAGGTGACTTTCGTGTACGCAAAAAAATACGATTTTGACGATACAACGATCTACTCATCAAACGATCATCAACGTGTCTGAAATGATCGTTTTAATGATTGATATTATTCATTTATTCCCAGATAAATATCGGTTGTTGTTGCGAATCATCCCATTGCCAAACGTGCGTAAAATCATACCCAAACGAGTATGTCCACCACGCGGGGGTGCGCGTTAATGCCATCTCAACGGGCATGCCGCTCATGTCCGGAGCGACACCGGTCAAAGCCTCATCATAGCGATTGAGCGAGAGTCGAATGTTTGCGATTTCATCTCCGGGAGTGCCGATCGGCGCGTTGACATAGCCGCCTGAAATGTGTCGGTTCATCGACACGGTTTTTGTGACAAGCATTTGAGTATAAGGATCGGCTTTTGCGCGCCCGATGATGGTGCCTGTTTGACTGATGTTGGCGTCGGCAGACCCTTGCACGTCAGCGGTTGAAAAACAATTTTCAATCACCACATTATCAAACGCGCCGCCGACGATACCGCCTGTGGCTCTGTATCCTTGTGATCCTAAATAAGGGGAGTTGGCGGTGTTGGAAATTTCGTGGGTGCTGTAGCAGTCTGCCACCGACGCCCACGAGTTGCTCGACAAAACCCCGACGATTCCGCCCGCAAAACCATTGTGGTCTCCCCAATGATCAAGGGTCACACGCCCCGTCGTCGCCACTTGGTAGATCGAGCCACCCACAGACAATCCCACGATGCCGCCGAGGACGGCGATGTGAGAAAAGGATTGCGTCAAACTTAAATGGGCGGTGACTTTGCTTTTGTAAATGGCGCCTAAATTGGCTGCCGCAATTCCGCCCATCAAAATATCCTCGTCGTTTTCGGCAACGTAGTCCAAATCGCCGTCAACCGTGAGATGAGATATGGTGCCCGCGTTAATCCCAATCAGTCCGATCAAGTGGTATTCCTCTGTGGTCGCAGGGGTCATGGCGGGTTTTTGAAATGTGATTTTATGACCGTTTCCGTCTAACGACCCTGAAAATGTCGCAATAGGTGACCATGCGCCGTCGATGACGATATCGGCGGTCAATAGGAAGTCTTCTTCGGGGTGATGGCGGATTTGTTCAAGGTCGGACAAAGTCTGTATCGCAATTTTATCCTCGACAAACAAGGCGTTGGCAGGCTCAACCGCCGGCTCATCTTCCGCTTTGTCGGAATCGTCATTGTTGCCGCCGCAAGCCACGAGTAGCGCCAATAGTCCAAGCGAC
>JAIRPA010000205.1 GCA_031257235.1 Burkholderiales bacterium
GACTTTATCGACGGTCTCTTAAACATTGCCGAACGTTTATTCTATTCACGCCCAAGTCCATTACTGTTATGTCTAACATCGCCACACTTTCGGAGTGGCTTGACGTTATTCTGTCAAGACACCCGCAACATCACATTGAATTAGGGTTGGATCGCATCCGCGTGGTTTTTGAGCGGATGGGGATACAACCGAAATGTCCGATCATGACCGTCACCGGCACCAACGGCAAAGGTTCTACCTCTGCCATGATTGCCTCCATTCTCAAAGAAGAAGGGCATCGTGTCGGGCTTTATTTGTCGCCGCATCTTTTGCGTTACAACGAGCGGATCAACATCAACGGCGCGCCCGTTGAAGATCGCGCGCTGTGCGAGGCTTTTGACGCCGTGGAGGCCGCGCGGGTTTCGCCGGAGCCGGTGGACCTGACCTATTTTGAGTTTGGGACATTAGCCGCGTTTTGGCTTTTTGAACGCGCCAAGTTAGACGTTTGGGTTTTGGAAGTCGGGTTAGGCGGCAGATTCGATGCCGTCAATGTGTTGGACGCCGACGTGGCGGTGGTCACGGCCATTGATGTCGATCACGCGCTTTACTTGGGCGACACGCGCGACGCGGTCGGTTTTGAAAAGGCGCACATTGCGCGCGCGGGGCGTCCGCTGATCTGCGGAGAAAGAAATCCGCCGCCGCTTTTTATCAAGACCTTGAATGAAATCGGCGCAAAAATCAGTAAATTGGGACGGGATTTTGACGCGGAATTTTTAAGCGCGGATTCTTCCGATTGGGCGTATGTCTGTTACGAAATTTCCGGCGGCGGGCTTTCTAAGGCAAAACGGCGATACGCGCGTCCCGCCTTAAACGGGGCGCACCAATTCGGCAACGCAGCCATGGCGCTGACTGCCATTTACGCGCTCCCGACCAAGCTGTCGATTACGGATCGCTCCATTTCCAGAGGTCTATCTCGTCTTTTGTTGCCGTGTCGGGTACAAACCCTTTCGGAGACGCCCAAAATGATTTGTGATGTGGCGCACAATCCCCACGCGGCGGTGGCACTTAAATCGTATTTAGACAGCACGTCACAGGGTATTTCCAAAACCATCGCCATTTTTGCGATGCTGGCCGACAAAGACATTGAGGGCGTGGTCGAAAAGGTCAAAGACGCGATTGACGAATGGCACATTGCGCCGCTTCCGGCGCCCAGAGGCGCGGATACGGAAAGGCTTTTATCGGCGTTGACCCGTCAGGAGGTTCCCGTGAGTGCCATCGTGGCGCATGAAAGCGTCAAAGCGGCTTTTGACGCGCAAAAGGAACGTTTTGACGCGCTTACCAAAGAGACTGCTAGAATTGTCGTCTTTGGCTCGTTCTTAACGGCAGCCGAAGCGGTGAATGCGTTTAACCAGCAGGTGGTGTAATTTATGGCAAGAAAAACGGACAAAAACATGCAGGATTCTATCGCGTTGATCGACGAAGAACGTCGTCGCGGGCGTCGTCGTCTGGTCGGCGCGATTGTATTGGCACTTTTTGCGATCATCGTGGTGCCGATTTTGTTGTATCGCTCCCCGGACACGTCCAAAGAACCGCCGGCAATCGACGTCGTTGCCAAAGAGCCGGAGGCAACCGTTTCCCCGCAAGAGCCGACAACACAGCCGGACGAACCGCCCGTGCCGATGAACTCCCCTTCGGTGCAGGTCGTCGAGCCGCCGCCCGCGCCGCCGGAAAATTCTCGTCCTCAAACGCCGCCGGTCATCGAAAAACCCGCGACGGTTGAAGTGCCGCCCGTGTTGCCCAAACCGGTCGCGCCGAAAGCCAAAGAACCCGACGGGGCAGGCCCTGCCCGCCCGGCAGCCGGAGCAACCGTCAATCGTCCGCCGGAATCCAAAGACCCCAAAGAGGCGACCCAACCCACCGCCTCCAATAAACCTAAAGAAACCGTCCCCGCCGACGCGAAAAAGCCCAAGGTTGAAAAAGCGGAACCGCCTAAAACCGTGCCTCCCAAAAAAGGGGCGTTTGCGGTGCAGGTGAATGCGTTTAGCGACGATAAAGGCGCCAATGCGTTGATGGCGCGGTTGAAAAAAAACGGGTATCCCGCGTATGTCGAGCCTTCGCTGGACAGCAAAACCGTCTGGCGTGTGCGCGTCGGTGCTTACGAAGCCAAAGCCGACGCGGAGAAAATCCAAAAACAATTATTAAAATCCGGCTATAAGAAAAGCTACGTCACGGAGGCGCGCTAGGCGATGGAGTCGGTCTCGCTCATTGATTTAGGCATCGTTATTATTATTATCGCGTCTACCTTTTTTGGTGCGTTTCGCGGCATTGTCAGAACCTTGTTTGCTTTGTTGGCGGCGGTGATCGCGTTGGCGGCATCGTTGATTTTCACCGGAAAACTGGCGTCTTATTTTCCGTATCACGACGCTTATCCGGTGTTGACCACCTTGTGCGCGTTTGTGTTGATCTTTGTCGGCGTGTTGGTGCTGGTGTCGTTGCCGGGCGGGGTTGCCGCCAAAATTTTAAACGCTTCGGGGATGCGGTTTGTGGATCGCTCTCTCGGGTTTGTGTTTGGGTTTTTGCGGGGGGGCGTCATTGTGTTGGCGATTCTTTGGGTGGTGAATTTAATCCCTTCCGCACACACCCTTTTTGCGCAAAGCCACTCGTTTCTTTTGCCGTATTTTTTAAAGTGTTTGGATGCGTTGAAGTCGTTATCGTAGATTGAGACGAATTAAGATTAAACAGGCTATTTTTAGCAAACGCGGAGAATTATTATGTGTGGCGTAGTGGGTATCGTAGCGTATCGTCCCGTGAATCAAACCTTATACGACGCTTTGTTGTTATTACAACATCGCGGGCAAGACGCCGCCGGTATTGCGACCGAAGAGGCGTCGCTTTTTTACAGCTGGAAGGCACGAGGGCTGGTGCAAAACGTCTTTCATACGCGGCACATGCGTGATTTGGTCGGCAATATCGGCATCGGGCATTGTCGTTATCCGACCGCGGGCTCTTCGGAAAACGAATTAGAAGCGCAACCTTTGTATGTCAACGCGCCGTTTGGAATCATGCTGGGGCACAACGGTAACTTAACGAACTGCGAAGAGCTTCGTCGGGTATTGTTCCAGACCGGCATGAGACACTTGAACACGCAAAGCGATTCTGAAGTGTTGTTAAACATCTTTGCGCAAGAATTAGCCGATCGCGTTCACGCAGGCAAGCCTTTTACCGATAAGCACGTGTTTGATTCGGTAGAAGCGGTTCATCGGCGGTGTCGTGGCGCGTATGCGGTGGTGGGCTTGATTGCGGGGCATGGATTGTTTGCGTTTCGTGATCCTTTTGGGATTCGTCCCCTCATGTTTGGCAAGCAGGAAACCGAAGAAGGCACTTCATGGATGGTGGCTTCCGAATCGGTCGCGCTGGAAGCCTTAGGCTATTCCGTGGTTCGGGACGTGGCGCCCGGCGAAGCTCTTTTTATCACGTACGACGGCAAGTTTTCATCTCACAAAACCACCGACGCGCGATTAAACCCGTGCATCTTTGAATATGTTTATTTGGCGCGTCCCGATTCCACCATTGACGGCGCGTTGGTCTACGACGCCAGAGTCCGCATGGGCAACAAACTGGCCGAGAAAATCAAAGCCAATCCCCGGTTTGACGATATTGACGTGGTGATCCCGATCCCCGATTCCAGCCGCCCTTCCGCGATGGAATTGGCGCGCGCGATTGACGTGCCGTACCGCGAGGGCTTTGTGAAAAATCGTTATGTCGGGCGGACGTTCATCATGCCGGGGCAGGCATTGCGGAAGAAAAGCGTGCGGCAGAAATTAAATCCGGTCCCCTCGGAATTTAAAGACAAAGTTGTGTTGCTGGTGGATGATTCGATCGTGCGCGGCACGACTTCGCAGGAAATTGTTCAAATGGCGCGCGATGTCGGCGCGAAAAAAGTTTATTTTGCGTCGGCAAGTCCGCCGGTGCGTTATTCCAATGTGTACGGAATCGATATGCCGCTTGCCGAAGAACTGGTGGCGCACGGAAGAAGTGAAGAAGAGGTCGCCAAAATCATCGGCGCGGACGCGCTGATTTATCAGGACATTGACGCGCTGATTGAATCGGTTTCCGAGGCGTCCGGCGGAAAACTTTCCAAGTTTGAAACATCGTGTTTTTCAGGGGAATACATCACCGGAGACATTGACAGCGCGTACCTGAAACGTTTGTACGATCAGACCACCAAATACCGCGCCGCCAAAAAAGAGGAAGACTGATTGTTCGGCAAAAAGTAGTACTTTTTGCCGGTAAGGATTTCCCAAAAAGGACAGGCAAAGCCTGATCCTTTTTTTATACAAACGGCGGAAAAACCGGATTGCGGCTCGGAGCCCGCAATGACGTAGTGTCTGATCCCTGACCCCTGACCTCTGATTCCTGAAACCCAATCCGGTTTTTTGTTTTTTCGGGCGAGGCAAGCCTCGCCCCTACGGGATTCCGCGTTTCGTTTTCGGAACGCCGAGGGCGGCGTCTCCTGCATCTGATCCATGACCCCCGAAGCGTCTCCTCCCATGTGCTTGAAATTTACGGGTTTATGCGTTATTTTGGGGAAAACCTGAAAGGAGGATGAATGGAGAATAAACCGCTGTCGCCGAAGTACGATGTTGTTTTTAAAGCTATTTTTGGG
>JAIRPA010000207.1 GCA_031257235.1 Burkholderiales bacterium
CGATAAAAAGTAATTTATATTCGCTCACGCTTTTCTCTGCTGTTGGTTTTTTGTTTTCGGTAAGGGTCGTTTTGTTGTTATTTATCCGCGAGACGGATTCAAACCCAAGAATTGACGCAAACGACGCACCACCGATGTAAATCGCCGTTCGGGTTTAGGCATTGATGCGGCTTTTTCCCGCGCCGCCGGACTAATGGCAGACTCCCCGGTGGGAACAAAAGGCGTAATGGTCAACCAATCGCACAACCAACTCATGCCCACCAAGCGCGATAAATCCGTTTCGTCCGCGCGCGATTCTTCCGACAATTTTTTAAGGGTGACATCACCGCGACTCAATAACGCCGTCGCCAGCAAAATACCTTGGCAACCCGAAAGCTCAGGTAGAATGCCAAAGTCAGGCCAACGTGACAATTTCAAATCGCCGAACGGTAACGAAACCAGTGCCAACGAATAAGCATATTGACACGCGATCTGCCAAAAAAACATTTCCCGATCAATAATCATCAACGTATCACCCGCCGGCAACTGCAATTCAATATTGTGTTTGGTCAGCCGCCAACCGAATTTTCCCGTCGCCGAAATGTTTTTTCTGTCCAACATCAAAAACCGCGACGACGCCAACACTTTGAGTTTGTCGGTTTTGACTCTTCCGATCCATCCTAAATCGTGGTCGTAAATATCGAGATAGTGAAAATCGGCATCGTATTCTTTAATGTAAGAAAGCGCAGCCACCAATTGCCGGATGTTGGACGTGACCACCTGCGCCGGAGGCGGCGCTTTGGGTTGAGGCACGCTTGCGGGCTTGGGCGATTCGGCTGCCGGCAAAGGCGCAACGGTTGCCGTAACGCGCGGTTTTTCAGGCGGAAGATCGGCAAGCGGAGGCACGACTACCGGTTCTTTGACCGGGACAGGGTTGGGCGCGGTTGCCGGTTTGGGCAATTCTCTGGAGATGTTCTTGGCGATGGCTTTGGGCGGCTCAGCCACCGCTTTTGCCGAAACGGCGGCGCCGTTTCTTTCCGCCGGTTTTTCGGTTGCTGCCGGCGGACGCACGCGTGACAAGTCAACGTCTGCCCCGTTCACGCCTTTTGTGGCTTTTGCCACAGGATAAGGCGTTTCGCCCAACGACTCGTTTAAGTCGGAAAGATCCAAGGGCTTTTCTTCGCCGAAAACTCTGGGATTGCCATACGATTTAATATCCGGGCGCGCCCACTCCAATGCCGGCGCGGGTTTCTCGCTCAAGATTGAAGGCTCTCTGAAGGTGGAACGAAAAGACTGCGCTGATTTTTTGGCGGCGTCCTCCACCATATCTTCTAAAGAGGAAAACGGCGCCACCGACACCCCGGTGTCTTCCATCACGTCTTTATGTAATTCGGCATCTTCGGCACCCATTCTGTCATTCCCCGGCGCGGGCAGACGCGATGCCGTTTTTTGGAGCGCCATTCTTTGCTCCATGACTTTGCCGCGCTCGATCACATCAAAAATATCAAGGAGCTCCATCGCGCGTAACGGATAACGCGCAATCGGCATTGAAGGGTCATGTTCTCGCGGGAAAACCCCGGCAGGGCGCACAATAATGGTTTGATGAGCCGCGTTTTTGCGACGGTCTGCGTAGATTTTTCCGGCGTTTTCGGCTTCACTCATCAAAAACAAGACTTCAGCGTCCCGAATGGCGGGCGTTTCGACAAACGTCCACGCCAATTTCTTTCGCCCGCCAACGATGCGAACCAAAGACTGGACAATCTGAACATCGCGCTCATTTAATCCGAAGCACGCGACTCGAAGTTCTTGAAGACTCATGGCATTGATAAAAACGAGAATTTGTAAATTTTTTTAATCTTCCCGCCATAACTCGGGTTGTTTGGCGTCTGATTGCTTTTGGATGTGGCTCAATGTAACACCGAGTAGCCGCACCGCTTTCCCATGATTATCCGCCTTATCAAACAAAATTTCCACTTGTTCTAAAGCAGCGGTCAAATTGAGGGGTTCAGAGAATGACTTTGTCCGTGTAATTTGCTTGAAATTGTCGTATTTTATTTTGATTGTCATGGATTTTGCGCACAATTGCTTTTTTTCAAGTTTTAGAATGGTGGCATGAACTTGTTCATATAAAACTTTAAGCATAAAGTCGCGATCTGTAACATCTTGTGCAAACGTCATCTCGCATCCTTGCGACTTTCTCTCTCTTGAAATGACGACTTCACGAGGGTCTTCCCCGCGCGCAAGCATGGCATACCACGAGCCTATGCTTCCAAAATAAAATGTTAATTCCCGCGCGGAAAATTTCAGCAAATCCGCGCCGGTTATGACACCGAGTTGCCGCATCTTGGCTTCTGTTGCTTTTCCGATCCCGTAAAATTTCCCGATGGGCAACTGTTGCACAAATGACGCACCTTCAGTAGGGGGAATCACCGTCAGCCCGTCCGGTTTATTCATTCCCGACGCGGTTTTTGCAAGAAATTTGTTATATGACACCCCGGCGGAGGCGGTCAGGCGGGTGGTTTTAGCGATGTCGGCTTTGATGGCGCGGGCAATTTGGGTGGCAGACCCCGAACAAAGCGAAGACCCGCTGACATCCAGATAGGCTTCATCTAGCGATAAAGGCTCAACCGCTTGAGCGTATCGCCGCAAAATCCCCATGATTTCTTCCGAGACCGAACGATAAACGTCCATGCGCGGGGTGATCAATATCGCCTGGGGGCAGTGGCGCAAGGCGGTCACGGTGGGCATCGCCGAATGAACGCCGAATTTCCGCGCGACATAATTGGCGGTCGCCACGACGCCGCGCTTCTCCGGTTGCCCGCCGACAATCACGGGCTTGCCTTTGAGCGTCGGATTGTCGCGCTCCTCCACCGACGCATAAAAGGCGTCCATGTCGATGTGAATAATTTTGCGATCCACGAGTTTCCCGCCGAAATCCATATCGCCCAAGGCTGCCTCACAAGCGGGCGCAGACAAGCCCTTGCCTCCGCCGTTCCCACAAAAAAGTATCGGGCTTTGCCCGCCCTTTTTTGCTAACATCAACCGGCAAAAAGGGGTTTACTTTTTGTCGAACGATCCAATGAGATAATATACCGTCTTTCATCGTTGCCCTATGAACCACATTTTAATCATTCGACTCTCCGCCATCGGCGATATTGTGTTTGCGTCGCCCTTTGCGGCCGCCGTCAAGAAAACCTATCCAAATGCCCGTCTCTCGTGGCTGGTCGATCAAAGTTTGATCTCGTTGGTCGATCAATCGCCCTACATCGACGAATGTATTCCGATCGACAGCGCGAACATCAGAAACTTATGGAAAAGCGGGCAAAAGCGCGAGGCGGTCAAAACCTTAGCCGCCTTGGGCAGCGGCTTGAAAGCACGTCAATTTGATGTGGCGATTGATTTGCAAGGCTTGATCAAAAGCGGTTTTTTGGCGTGGCTCACCAAAGCACCCCGTCGCATCAGTTTAGGCGGACGCGAAGGCAGCCGATTTTTAATGAACGAAGTGTATTCGCGCGGCGGCAGCAAAGGCGATTTTGGATCCGAATATCGCTTTTTGGCGGATCAATTAAAGCTCGACACCGGCGCCTTTTTGCCTGAACTTTTTTTAAACGAGGAAGCCCAAAAAACGGCGCAACAAAAACTTTCCGACGTTTCCCTTGCTCCTAAAAAATATATGGTTTTTGCCGCGTTTACCACGCGCCCGCAAAAACACTGGTTCATCGAACATTGGCGCGAATTGGCCAACCATGTGGTGCAACAAACGCCGTTTATCCCCGTCCTTTTAGGCGGCAAGGCTAACGTTGAGAGCGCGCAAAAGCTGTGCGACGGCACGCCGATTGTCAATTTGGTGGGTCAAACCAGCCTTGCGGAAACGATGGCGATGGTGGCAGACGCGGGCGCGTTGATCGGAGTCGACACCGGATTAACACACATGGGCGTGGCGTTTAACATTCCCACCGTCGCGCTGTTCGGCTCCACCTGCCCTTATTTAGATACACACAAAAATAACGCGCAAGTGATTTGGTTGCACATGCGCTGTTCCCCCTGCCGACGCAGTCCTACCTGCGAGGGTGCATGGACTTGTTTAAAAAACATCACCCCCGAACGTGTGATTGCACGCTTGATGCCGATACTGGACGGCGCGCGATGAAAATACTGCATGTGGAATCGGGGCGACACTTATACGGCGGCGCGCGTCAGGTGGCTTATATTGTCGCCGGCTTACACGCGGCAGGCGTTGAAAACATCGTGGCGTGTCCTCTTAACGCCGCCCTCGCCCAAGAGGTTAAAGATCACGCGCTCGTTTTGCCCTTGCCCATGAGAGGCGATGTTGACGCCGCTTTGTATTTCCGATTAAAAAAAATCATTGCCGCACATCGCCCCGACATCGTTCATGTGCACAGTCGCCGCGGCGCGGATATTTTTGGCGGGCTTGCGGCAAAACGTCTTTTCGTCCCGTGTGTTCTTTCACGACGAGTGGATAACCCCGAATCCAAATGGATTGTTCGATATAAGTATCGCTTGTACGATCATATTATTGCCATTTCCGACGCCATTAGAAATGTATTGATCCGTGAAGGCGTTCCCGAATCTTTAGTCACGACCGTGCGAAGTGCGGTTGACCCTTCCCCTTACGCGCCTCCGGTGGATCGCGCCTTGTTTTGCCGGACTTTTGATTTGCCCCCAAACGCCATGGTGGTCGGGATAGTCGCGCAATTGATTCCGCGCAAAGGGCATCGTTATCTTTTTCAAGCGGTGGACGACTTGCGTCACACCTTTCCCTTATTGCGCGTGGTGTGCTTTGGTCAGGGCGCGGATGACAATACTTTAGTCTCAAATGTGAACGCCCGCGGAATAAACGACATCGTTCGCTTTGCCGGATTTCGCGCCGATTTACCCAAATGGTTAGGCGGGTTGACGATCCTCGCGCATCCGGCAGATGCGGAGGGTTTGGGGGTCTCGCTCTTACAAGCGGCGGCGGCAGGTGTGCCGATCATCGCCTCCAACGCGGGCGGTTTACCCGAAGCCGTGCAAGATGGCGTCACCGGTCTATTGATTCCGCCGGGCGATGTGACGGCATTAAAAGAAGCCTTGACCCGTTTATTGCTTGATCCGGCATTACGCGAACGCATGGGCGCTGCCGGCAAACAACGCATCTTGACCGATTTTTCCATCGACACGATGATCCGCGGTAATGTTGCGGTGTATGAAAAGGTTTTAAAGTTGAGATTCGGCAAAAAGTAAAATTCTACTTTTGCCGGTGTAAATTTCCAAAAAATCACAGGGGAACCCTGATGATTTTTTGTAGGAACGGCGGTCTGGTCCCGCCGCCTCCGATAGGCATTAACCTCTTATAAATACTTTTATTGATTTTTTATGTCTTTTGTCCAAAACTTAACTTCCCGCTTTTATCTTTCTTGCGATCCTTCCAACCCGCATCAAAAAAACTATCGCCCTCACATTGACGGGTTGCGCGCGATTGCCGTGCTTTCCGTCGTGGGTTATCACTTTTTTCCGAATTGGGTCAAAGGCGGCTTTGTCGGCGTTGATATATTTTTTGTGATTTCCGGGTTTTTAATCGGCGGCATTTTACTCGATTCTCTTTACAATCATTCATTCAGTATCAAAGACTTTTACGCACGAAGAGTCAAAAGAATCTTTCCCGCGCTCATTGTGGTGTTGGCGGCAACGCTGGCTTTCGGTGGGTTTGCCCTGTTGCCGGAAGATTTTAAAAATTTAGGCAAACACACGGTAGGCGGCGCGGGCTTTATCGCCAACTTAATGTTTTGGAAAGAATCCGGTTATTTTGACGTTGCTTCAGAAAAGAAAGAATTACTTCATTTGTGGAGTTTAGGCGTTGAAGAGCAGTTTTATATTATCTTTCCGCTTTTGTTGTGGGGGCTGACGAAGAAAAACCTGCGATTGGTGACTTTCATCGTCTTACTGTTTGTGGCTTCTTTTTATTGGAATCTTGCCGTTTATAAAAAAGACCCCGCATTTGATTTTTATTCGCCCGTGACCCGATTCTGGGAGCTCTTAGCCGGCGTGTTGTTGGCACTTTGGGAGCGGCGGCATCGTGAAGGAAGTTTGTTTTTCCGCTGTCAGCCTGCCATCAACACGATTTCGTCGTTGGCGCGTCAAATCGTTTTTAACCCTACAAGCCCTCCTAACAACCGCGCGGGCGCGCTCTCTTCTTTTGTCTCTTTGGCGGGAATCGTATTCATCGTCATCGCACTGTACAAAGCCAAAGCCGCAGGGTTTCCGGGCAAACAGGCGCTTTACCCTGTATTAGGAGCGGTTTGTTTGATCGGTGCAGGCTCTCATGCGTTGGGGAATCGTCTTCTGCTTTCATTAAAACCGATGGTGTGGATAGGTTTGATCAGTTATCCGCTTTATCTGTGGCATTGGCCTTTAATCACTTACGCCCGTGTGATCGTCAACGGCGTGCCGTCACGAACCCTTCGTATCAGTTTATTGCTTGTGGCGATTTTATTGGCAACGCTCACCTATGGGTTCATTGAAAAACCTATCCGTTTC
>JAIRPA010000056.1 GCA_031257235.1 Burkholderiales bacterium
CTGCAAAATACCGTAAGGACCCACCCTTAAAGGTCCCCAACGCGACTGCATCATGCCGATCACGCGGCGTTCCAACA
Source organism: Burkholderiales bacterium (assembly GCA_031257235.1). GTDB lineage: Bacteria > Pseudomonadota > Gammaproteobacteria > Burkholderiales > Casimicrobiaceae > UBA931. Next base: position 78 of record JAIRPA010000056.1, read on the forward strand.
ACACCATCAGCGCCACCAATAAGGTCAGCGGCAAGACTAATACCGCGATTTTGACCAGCGTCCAAACAACCATGCCGGGCATTCCCCAACTCATGAAAAATTCGGCGACGGCGTTAATCATCGCAGACCTCCAAATGGACTTTGCCCGACACGCCGGATAACCGCCATGTCAAAGGATGCGCGGTGTCCACGCGCACGGTGCGAAGCGGAAGCGTTTCGTCGATCTCAACCGATAAAGGTTCGGTGCGTAAAGCGTCCAATAAAACGGCGTCCATCACCCTCACTCGCGCGTTCACCGTCAACCCCAATTCATTCAACGTATGGCGATTCATCCCGACGCGCGGCGGCATCGCCCATGTTGTTTTTTGCAACGATGCCGCGCGACGCACGATGGCATCGCTTTGATAAAGCGGCACCGACCCGACACGTTCGATAGCCCGCGTGTTTTCGTTGGGATGAATGATGTCCCGCGGTACGTCGAGCTTAATGTGGGCAAGATCAACGCGCGGCGCCAATCGCGCGTTTAGGGCGTCAGCCGTCGGCACAAAGGTTTGTCGCAATTGATGAAGATCGGATTCCGGGAACGGACAATTCATCAATTGCGACAACGCCGCAATCACGCGCCAGCCCGGTCTTGCCTCACCTAACGGCGTCACCGCCGCCTGATACGATTGAACACGCCCTTCCATGTTAATGAGCGTGCCGGACATCTCCGTAAAAGGCGTGATCGGCAACACCACATCGGGCAACCGCGTCATGGACGCATCCGGCTTAAAGGGCGAACACATGATCACCAACTGCGCTTTTTTCATCGCGCGGGAGAATACGGCGCCTTGATCGTGGTCACAAGGCTCGGCATTAAATAAAACATAAGCGCGACGCGGAGACTCTAATACGGAACGCGCGTTTAATCCTTTTTGAGTGATCGGATGCGCGCGCAACCATGCCGCGCCCAAGCGGTTTGCGGCATCGGGCAACACGCCAAAAGTCGTGCCGGTCAATGCCGCCAGAACACGGGACAAGGTTTTAAGGGCTTCGGCGTTTTCATGGTGAAGCCCAAAGCTACCGACCAACACTGCCGCGCGCCCGTTGGCATCGATCAATTGTTGCGCAATCGCGCGCGCGACCTCCGAAGGCACAATCTCGCCAAGCTCTTCGGGTAATGAAAATGGAGTCTCTTTTTTAAGACCCTGCGCCGCCACAATGATTTGCGCCAACGCATGGGCTATTTTTGAAGGCGGCACCACCCAATCATGGGCAACCGGCATTCGCCAATCGGCGCGTTGCGCGTTGACACTCATCATCGCCGCTCCTTTTTTGGTGGCGTGGCGCGCGCGTATGGCCAAAAGCGGATGATCCGTCCGCAAAAAACTGCCCACCCACAAAATGGCGCGTTGCTCGGCGATGTCGGCAATCGGCATCCCCAACCAGTCGATAGAAGACGGGGAATGTGTCTTTGAAGGATTCAAAGAATCGTTTGACGCATCGGCAGAAAAATCGCGCGTTCTCAAGCGCGTGTCTAAGTTATCGCAATTCAAACCGCGCAACCAACGCACCCAAGCCCCCATTTCTTCTAAAGAGGCGTGCGGCGAAATCAACGCGCCCACCGAATCCGCGCCATGCTCTTCGATGATGTGAGAAAGAGCGGCGGCCGCAAACGGCAAGGCTTCCTCCCACGAACTTTCCACCAACACCCCGTCTTTTTTCATCCAAGGTTGGGTCAAACGTTGGTCGCTGTTTAAGGCTTCATAAGAAAAACGATCGCGGTCGGCAATCCAACATTCATTCACGGCTTCATGGCTTTTTGCCACCACGCGAATCACGCGATTTTGTTTGGTGTGAACGGCAATGTGCGTGCCGTGCGCGTCGTGCGGCGATAACGATAAATGCGAGGAAAGCTCCCACGCCCGCGCGGTATAACGCGCCGGTTTGGACGTCAGTGCGCCCACGGGACAAAGATCAATCACGTTGCCGGAAATCTCGGAAGTATAAGATTCACCGACAAACGGCACGACCTCCGAACGATCCCCGCGATGAATCATGCCTAATTCCTGCTTGCCGCCGATTTCATCGGCAAAACGAATACAGCGTGTGCATTGGATGCAACGACTCATTTCCGCCGCCGAAACCAACGCCCCTAAATTTTTACCGGCAACCACCCGTTTGACTTCGACAAACTTTGAGCCGCAATCTCCATAACCAAAAGTATTTTCCTGAAGATAACATTCGCCGGCTTGATCGCAGACCGGACAATCCAACGGATGATTGATCATCAAAAAGGAAATCACCGCACGTTGCGCGGCAATGGCGGTTTCGCTTCGCGTCCACACCCGCATCCCTTCGGCGACCGTGGTCACGCACGCGGGCACGGGTTTGGGAATTTTTTCGACCTGCACCAAGCACATTCTGCAACTGGCGGCAAGGGATAATTTTTTGTGATAACAAAAATGCGGGATCATCATTTTGAGTTTGATCGCCGCGTCCATGACCGTGCTGCCCGGCGGCACTTGCACCGGTTGCCCGTTGATCACCAGATTGAGCCATTGGCTTTTATCGACCGTCGCTTCAGACATAATCTTGCACCTGACAACGACGGTTCTTGATATGAAAATCAAACTCATCGCGAAAATGTTTTAAGAAGCTACGCACCGGCATCGCCGCGGCGTCCCCCAACGCGCAAATGGTGCGCCCCATGATGTTGTGCGCCACTTGATCCAGCGTTTCTAAATCGCCCTCGCGTCCTTCGCCGTGTTCGAGCCTGTGCAGTATTTTGACCATCCACCCCGTTCCCTCGCGGCACGGCGTGCATTGTCCGCACGATTCTTCATGGTAAAACTCGGACAATCTTAATAAGGATTTCACCATACAGCGCGAATTGTCGATCACAATCACGGCGCCCGACCCCATCATGGAACCGGCTTTGGCAATACTGTCGTAATCTAATTTGGTGTCCAGCATGGTCGAGGCAGGCACCACCGGCGACGACGAGCCGCCCGGAATCACCGCCTTTAACATGTGACCTTCCCGCACGCCTCCGGCCAAATTCAACAACACCGTAAACGGCGTTCCCATCGGTAACTCATAATTGCCCGGACGCTTGACATCGCCGGAGATCGAAAAGATTTTTGTGCCGCCCGCGTTGGGTTGCCCCAACTCTAAAAACCGCTGACCGCCGTTTAAAATAATATAAGGCACATTGGCCAGCGTTTCGACGTTGTTGATGGTGGTGGGTTTACCGTATAAACCCACGTTCGCGGGAAAAGGCGGCTTGTATCTCGGTTGACCTTTTTTGCCTTCCAAAGATTCCAACATCGCCGTTTCTTCGCCGCAAATGTACGCGCCAAATCCGTGATGATTAAACACCTCAAACGAAAACGGGCTACCTAATATATTTTTGCCGATGAGCCCTGCCTCGCGCGCTTCTTTTAAAACTTCTTCCATCCGCTCATAGCATTCCCAGATTTCGCCGTGAATATAAATATAACCACGCGCGCAACCCATGGCGTAAGCGGCGATGATCATGCCCTCCAAAACCAAATGCGGGTTGTATCTTAATAAGTCACGATCTTTGAATGTCCCCGGCTCGCTTTCGTCGGCATTACACACCAAATACTTTTCGGGGGCGTGGCGCGGCATGAAACTCCATTTCATGCCCGTCGGAAACCCCGCGCCGCCGCGCCCGCGCAACGAGGATAATTTAACTTCCGCGATGATTTGATCGGGCGTCCAGTGGTTGGGGTTTTCCAATATTTTTTCCAACGCCTTATAACCGCCGCGCGCGCGATAATCGGCGAGCCGCCAATTGTCTCCGGTCAAGCCGGAAAGCAAAATCGCGCCTGCGCCAAAATTCAACATCGTGGGCGTATTCATCGTTTATCCTTTCCGGCAGAACCATAAAGATCATCAATAAATGCGTCAACCGCTTCCCGCGTCATTTTGGCGCACATTTTTTTATGGTTGACCAAGACAATAGGACCATCGCCACACGCGCCCATACATTCGCCTTGTTGCAAAGTAAACATCCCGTCTTTGGTGGTCTCGCCAAAATCAATATTCAATTTAGACTTCAAATATTGGGCGGCACTGCCTGCCCCTTGCAAGGCGCACGGCAGATTGGTGCAAAGCGTCAAGGTATAACGCCCTGCCGGCTTCAAACGATACATCGAATAAAACGAAGCGACTTCATAAACAGCCATCGGCGACATTTCTAAAATACGCGCCACTTCATTTAAGACATCGGTAGAAAGATAGCCGTGCTCATCTTGCGCGATGGTCAACGCCGCCATCACCGCGGATTGTTTTCGTCCTTCGGGATACTTGGCAATCGCCGTCTCAATTAACCGCAAGGATTGATCGGATAAAAGGGATTTCATCATGGCTTACCGATCCACCGAACCAAAAACCACGTCGTACGTTCCGATCAACGCGACAATATCGGAAATCATATGACCCGGCGCCATTTCCGCCAACATCGACAAGTGAACAAAGTCAGGCGTTCTTAATTTCACGCGATAAGGTTTATTACTGCCGTCGGAAACCAGATACACGCCAAATTCTCCTTTGGCCTGCTCCACCGCCGCGTAGACTTCGCCGGCGGGCACCGAAAAACCTTCGCTGTACAATTTGAAACGATGAATCATCGCCTCCATGTTGGTTTTGGATTCGGCGCGAGGCGGTGGCGTGATCTTATGATTTTCCGACATCACCGAACCCGGATGATGTCTTAACCATTCCACGCATTGCGTCACGATTCTCACCGATTGCCGACATTCCTCGATTCTGACCAAATAACGATCATAACAATCGCCCTCTTTGCCGACGGGAATGTCAAAGCGCGTTTGATCGTAAGCCGCGTAAGGTTGTTTTTTTCGTAAATCCCACGCCACCCCGGAGGCACGCAACATAGGTCCTGATCCGCCCATCGCCACGACTTTTTCGGGCGAGATCACGCCAATCCCGACCGTGCGTTGTTTCCAAATACGGTTGTCCGTCAATAGGGTTTCAATTTCATCAATGCGCGCGGGCAGTTGCCGAATGAACGCCGCGATAAAATCCAGAAGACTGCCGTGACGATGCTCGTTCATCCGCGCCAAGGCGTCAGGCGTGCGCAAGGGTGTTTTTTCGTAGCGCGGCATGGTGTCGGGTAAGTCACGCGAGACCCCGCCCGGACGATAATAACCGGTGTGCATTCTGGCGCCGCTTGCCGCTTCAAAGATGTCAAAAATCGTTTCGCGTTCTTGGGTGCAGTATAAAAAGACCGTCATCGCGCCCAAATCCAGCGCGCAGGTGCCAACCCACAGCAAGTGATTGGTGATGCGCCCCAATTCATCAAAAAGCGTTCGGATGAATTGCGCGCGTTCGGGGACTTCTATATTTAATAGTTTTTCAACCGCCAGACAAAAAGCGTGTTGATTGCCCATCATCGACATATAATCAAGCCGCTCCATGTAGAGTAAGCCTTGAAGATACGTTTTGTGTTCGACTAACTTTTCCGTGCCGCGATGCAACATCCCGATGTGAGGGTCGGCGCGAACCACCACCTCACCGTCTAACTCCAACAGTAAACGCAACACACCATGCGTTGAAGGATGCTGAGGTCCGAAATTCAGTTCATAGTGGTGAAATTCGCTCATCACTCACCCTTTATTTGACCACCAACACCGAAGGCGATTGCGGCGTATGATCCGCAAACCCCGGCGAATGGAAGACACGACGCACGTTTTCACGCGGCTCAACCGTCACCGGGACCTCCACCCACGCGCGTTTTTCTTCGTCGTACCGTTTTTCTTTTTCGCCCGACAAGGGAAAATCTTTTCTTAAAGGATGACCCTGAAAACCGTAATCCGTTAAGAGTCGGCGCAAATCGGGATGCCCTTCAAAAATAATCCCGAACATATCAAACGCTTCCCGCTCCATCCAATTGGCAGACGGCCACAACGCCACCATCGACGGCACGGTCAATGAAGACTCGTCCTCCGGAAACACGCGAACCCGCAAGCGATGATTGCACGTCAACGACAACAAATGATAGACCACCGCAAAACGCGGCGTTTTTTTCATGTCCAGATAATCCACGGCGGTGATGTCCACCAAGGAATCAAACAAAAAGATCGGCTCATCGCGCAATTGCCGCATCACCCGATAAAGTTCACCCGTCGGCACTTCAAAGGAAATCTCTTGGGCGGCCACCACGATGCGCGCGCGCGGGTTTTGGCTCTCCTCCAACAAGCGCGAGAACACGGCTTTGAGGGCCGATTCCAGTTTAAAGACGGATCCGGGTAAAGAAACGCTCATGGCGACACCTTTTTGCCTTTGCTTTTCCGCACTTTTTCCTGCAATTCCAAAATACCGCGAATCAAAGCCTCCGGCGTGGGCGGACAGCCGGGCACATAGACATCCACCGGCACGATGTGATCCACGCCGCGCACCACCGAATAAGAATAGTGATAAAACCCGCCGCCGTTGGCGCAAGAGCCCATGGAAATCACCCAACGGGGTTCGGGCATTTGATCGTAAATGCGACGAAGCGCGGGCGCCATTTTTTGCGTGAGCGTCCCGGCCACAATCATCACGTCCGCCTGACGCGGGCTGGGACGAAACACCAAGCCGAAGCGATCTAAATCATAACGCGCCGCGCCGGAGTGCATCATTTCCATCGCGCAACACGCAAGCCCAAACGTCACGGGCCACAACGAATTTTTTTGCGCCCACGCCACCAATTCGTCAAAGGTGGTCAAGGCATACCCGCCTTCCGCGGATTTCTCATTTAAAAAACGGATCGGCTCGGCGGGCGGTTGAAGAGTCATGGTTTTAATCCCACAAAA
>JAIRPA010000059.1 GCA_031257235.1 Burkholderiales bacterium
ATGGATTTAAAAATTACAACCCTTTAAATCCATTGACGGACATTAAGTTTCAACATAATGACTTACGGTTTGTGACGGCACGCCGCTATTATTTGGCGTTCATCAACGCAACCGTTGTGTCCAACATACGGTTGGAAAATCCCCATTCGTTGTCGTACCACGAAGAAACCTTCACCAATCTGCCGGAGACTTTAGTCAAGCTCGCGTCAAACACCGAGGAGCGCGCATCGTGATTGAAATCCACCGAGACCAGCGGCGCTTCGTTGTATCCCAAAATACCTTTTAACGCGCCCTCTTCCGACGCTTTTTTGATGATCGCGTTGACTTCTTCAACCGAAGTATCCCGCGCGGCAACAAACGACAAATCCACCAAAGAAACGTTGATCGTCGGCACGCGAATCGCAAAGCCGTCTAAGCGACCGGCCAACTCCGGCAACACCAAACCCACTGCCGCCGCCGCGCCGGTTTTGGTCGGGATCATCGACGAGGTTGCCGAACGCGCGCGACGCAAATCCGTGTGATACACATCCGTTAATACCTGATCGTTGGTGTAAGAATGGATGGTCGTCATCAACCCGTTGACCACCCCGATCGCCCGATGCAAAGGCGCGACAATCGGCGCCAAACAATTGGTCGTGCAGGAAGCGTTGGAAATCACCGTGTCGGACGCTTTTAAGACTTGATGATTGACGCCATACACAATGGTGGCGTCCACGTCTTTGCCGCCCGGCGCCGAGATGACGACCTTTTTCGCGCCGGCTTTTAAATGCGCGCCGGCTTTTTCTTTGGAGGTGAACAACCCCGTACATTCGAGCACCACATCCACCCCCAACGCGCCCCAGGGCAACTGCGTCGGATCGCGCTGTGCAATCACTTTGATGGTGTCGCCGTTGACAATCAAGGCATCGTTTAAAACGGCAACCTCCCCCGAAAAGCGTCCGTGCGCCGTATCAAATCGCGTTAAATGCGCGTTGGTTTCCGGGCTGCCCAAATCGTTGATGGCAACGATTTCTATCGGCGCCTTTTTTCCGCTTTCGTAAAACGCGCGCAGGATGTTGCGCCCGATGCGACCGTATCCGTTGATTGCGACTTTGATGGTGCTCATGTTTTTAATTTCTCCTATGAATGAACGAAAAAAAGTTCCGGCTTTTGCCGGTTTTATACTGCCGACTACCCCAACAATACTTTGGCTTTTTCGATAATCTTATTGACCGTCAAGCCAAAATAATCAAACAACACCGGCGCGGGCGCGGATTCCCCAAAGGTGTCAATCCCGATCACGTCACCTTTTTTGTCATCAAAAGCGCCGACATACCGCGACCAAAAACCGGAGACCCCCGCTTCAATCGCCAAACGCGGAATGCCGCTTGGCAACACCGTTTGTTTGTAGAGATCAGATTGTGCGTCAAACGCCTCCGCGCACGGCATCGAAACCACGCGCGCGGCAATGCCTTCGACCACCAACGCCGTCCGCGCTCTGATCGCCAATTCAATTTCCGAGCCTGTGGCAAGCAACACCAGACACGGTGAGGAAATTTCCGGAAAATCCAAAAGCACATAACCGCCCTTGACGATTTGATCGCAGACATCAATCTTGCGCGGCACAAACGGTAAATTCTGGCGCGACAAAACTAAAGAGGTGGGTCCGTCGTGCCGCATGATGGCTTCACGCCACGCCACGGCGGTTTCCACTGTGTCACAGGGACGCCACACGCGCATGTTGGGGATCATCCGCAAAGAAGACACGTGTTCAATGGATTGATGCGTGGGTCCGTCCTCTCCCAAGCCGATTGAGTCGTGCGTTAATACGGCGATCACACGTTTTTTCATCAGCGCCGCCATACGAAGCGCGTTTCTCGCGTAATCGGAAAACGTCAAGAAGGTTCCCGCGTAAGGAATGAACCCGCCGTGCAAAGTCAGCCCGTTGGCAATCGCAAACATCGCAAATTCCCGCACGCCGTAATACAAATAATTGCCCTCGCCCGCTTCGGTCAACCCGCGGCTTCCCGACCAATTCGTAAACACCGAGCCGGTTAAATCCGCAGAACCGCCCACCAATTCCGGCAAGTGCGGCGCGTAGGCTTCGATGGCTTGTTGCGAGGCTTTGCGTGTTGCAATGTTTTCCGCTTTTTGATTTTGCGTCGCCAAAAAGGCTTGCGCAAACGCGGCAAATTCATCGGGCAGATCACCTTTTAAGCGACGTTGAAATTCGCGCGCCAATTCCGGGTATTTTTCTTCGTAAACTTTAAATAAGGCGGACCATTCGGCTTCTTTTTTGTTGCCTCCTTGACGGGCGTCCCACGCCTCATAAATTTTTTGCGGAATTTCAAACGGCGGGTAAGTCCAGCGTAAAAGCTCGCGCATCGCGTCGATTTCTGCCTTGCCCAAAGGCGCGCCGTGCGTGGCGGCGGTGCCGGCTTTGTGGGGCGACCCTTTGCCGATCGTTGTTTTACAACAAATCAGCGACGGCATCTCCGTTTCCATCTGCGCTTTTCTGATCGCCCAATCCACGGCGTCAACATTGTGACCGTCTACGGCGGGAATCACGTGCCAACCATACGCCTCAAAGCGTTTGACGGTATCGTCGGTCATCCATCCGCTGACTTTGCCGTCAATGGAAATACCGTTATCGTCGTAAAACGCGATGAGTTTGCCCAACCCCCACGTGCCGGCAAGCGATGCCGCTTCGTGCGAAATCCCCTCCATCAGGCAGCCGTCGCCCAAAAAGACATAGGTGAAATGATTGACGATCGGAAGATCGTGCTTGTTGAACTTCGCGGCAAGCATCTTTTCCGCCAGCGCCATACCCACCGCGTTGGCCAAGCCCTGTCCTAAAGGCCCTGTGCTGGTTTCTACGCCGGGGGTAATACCCACCTCAGGATGACCCGGCGTTTTGGAATGCAGTTGCCGAAAATTTTTCAAGTCTTCAACGGAAAGATCGTACCCCGTTAAATGAAGGAGCGCGTACTGCAACATCGAGCCATGCCCGTTGGACAAAATAAAACGGTCTCGATCTGCCCAAGAGGGATTGTGCGGATTGTGCTTTAAATGCCGCTTCCAAAGAGCAACGGCAATCTCTGCCATGCCCAAAGGCATGCCCGGATGCCCGCTTTTGGCGGCTTCAATCGCGTCTGCCGCCAAAAAACGTAGGGAGTTTGCCATTTCAGAGGTGGAAATCGGGGAGGAATGTTGAGGTTGTTGAGTGGTCGTCATGATTCAAAGAAGGTTAAAAAATGCGTATCACGCCAAAATCGTTGAACTTGTTAGCTTACCCCAGATAACGATTTCAAAAAAGCCAAATCCTTGCGATAACGCTAATTTTGGCTTGTTTTTTATTCCGGGAAGATAAGCGGGTTTCAGGGATCAGTAGGGGGCGAGGCTTGCCTCGCCCGCCTTCGGCTTTTAAAACCAGATTGCGGGTCAAGCCCGCAATGACGTAGCCTAAAGGCTACGCGGGACGCCGAGGGCGGCATCCCCTGATTCCTGAAACGCAAAAAGTAAACCCCTACTTTTTGCCGCCGGAGGAGACCGTCACCATCGCAGGGCGCAAGACACGCTCCGAAATGAGATAACCTTTTTGAAAGACCGAGACCACCGTATTCGCCGGCGCGTCCCCTTCGACCATCTGCACGGCTTGGTGCAAATGCGGATCAAAAGGTTGACCCGTCGGATCGGTTTCGACAATTCGCGCCTTCTCAAACGCCGAATTCAGCTGCTTTAAGGTTAATTGAACTCCCTCGCGCAACTGCTCAAAAGAGGCGTTTTGGGTGGAAAGCGCCAACTCCAAAGCGTCTTTCACGCCCAATAAATCCGACGCAAACCGCTCGACGGCAAACTTGCGCGATTTTTCAATCTCTTCTTTTGCCTGACGCCGCGCGTTCTCGGTTTCCGCGCGCGCGCGCAAAAAAGCCTCGCGCATGGATGCAAGCTCCGTTTCGGTGGCTTTTAAGGCGGCGATTGCCTCTTCCATACTCATGCCGTCTGCAAAATCCGGGTCACAAGACGGATCCCTATCGTTTGGATTGGCGTCTTGCCCCTCGCCCACCGATAAAATTTCGCTCGTCGCCTCATCAGGGGTGGCTTCATTGTCGGCAGAAAAATCAGAAGATTGCCGTTCATCCATAATCAAAAACTCCGTGAAAAATAAATTGACAGTGGTTTCCTAGATGGAGACCCCCGACGATTATTCAAGAGCGCGGGGAGAAAAAACAGGCGCATTTTGACTTGGCAAAGATCACTGCTCCCATTTAAGCGTGATCATTTTCCACTGATTGCCGTCGCGTCGCCATTCGGACGAAACGTGATAAAGCCCCATTTTGTCGGGGAAGGTGCTCTCGATGCCCGCCAGAAAAACGTCCGCCTCCACGGTGGCGCGTGTCTTGTTGTGTGCGTCTATGGTGGTTCTACGATTCAAAACGGTGACGTTGACGTTTTGATACATCATAAACGACGCTTTCATCGTCTGCCATGCCCATTCGCGATTGTTGGTGCTTTGCGCCGTGAATTGATCGTGCAAAAAATCGGTGGCGTGAGAGGCGTCTTTGGATTGAATGGCGGTTTCAAGCTCATTGATCGATCGTGCCAACGTCACTTCAGGGTCTCTTCCGTTACAGCCGGAAAGTGCCGTGATCAAGCCAAAGCCGACCACAGTAAAAAAGAATAGTCTTCTGCGCATCATCATCTCCGCACCCAAAATTGGGCATTCTAGCACCTCTTGTAGTAAGCTAAACCCTTTGCAAAACGACGAAAGGGTTCACGGGATGATTTTGTTGCCTCTTCGTTGTTTCCATGCTTTTGTTTGTCATGGTTTATTTTGTTGTGTTTTGCGTCATCATGGTTATTGAATAAAAAATATCGAAAAATAGTAATGCGTCACATCGGTTCACCGTTAATCTTTTCTTTAATTTCTTTTGTGGCGGGCGTTGCTTTTTTACAAACGCGCCCTACTCTCCCCGACGCCCCGGGAACCATGGCAATCATCCCCGGCATGGTTTGGATCATCTTACTGTTGATTTCCAAATACATACCCCGCATCAGTCTTTATACCGTTTTATTGGGAGGGATTGCCGCGTTTTTTTGCGGGTTTGGTTATGCGGCAAAACACGCCCACACCCGTATTGCCGACGAATTACCTTCCGCGTGGGAAAGAAAAGATATAACAATCATCGGAGTGGTGGATGATCTGCCGGCGGTCAACACGGCCGCCACGCGATTTTCGTTGCACGTGGAAAAAGTTTTAACCCCTAATGCGGTTGTGCCCTCGCGCATCACTTTATCTTGGTATCGACAATCGTTTGATCGCAAAAAAACGATCCTCATCCCGAATATTGCCGCAGGCGAACGATGGCAACTCACGGTGCGGTTGCGACGCCCTCACGGGCAGTCCAACCCCGGTGGGTTTGACAGTGAAGCGTGGTCGTTACAAAACAATTGGCGCGCGGTAGGCTATGTCCGCGAAGACGGTTCTTATCGGAGAGTGGATGAATTTGCCGCGCGCCCTTATGATTATGTCCAGCGATTGCGCGAAACGATACGCCAAAAAATAGATAAGACTTTAGGCGACAAACCTTATAAAGGTATCGTCACCGCGTTGACCCTTGGC
>JAIRPA010000086.1 GCA_031257235.1 Burkholderiales bacterium
GCGGCAGTGTGTGAAGAGAGGCGGGGGGTGCTACCGTCAAAAGACTTTCCCCCGAATCTTTTGACACCCGCCTAGGTGTGGTTGTGATGATGCACACAGCCGCCGCGCCGCGGCGAAACCTATTGTTTATTACGTCACCTTCCGGTGTTGATTCCCCCTTTTTTAACTCGTTGAGGCCTGCTTGTTATTTTGTTGCACAGCAGTATATCGCCATACAGCGATGCTGTCCTCCAAGACGAGTGAATTTGCGGGAATTAGAACCACTAAACCGCAAAAACCCCACAGGGAAGAAAAGCTCATGCGATACACATTTATTATTGCCGTTTTTTATTTTTTTCGGCAGCGTTTCCAACGACCTTTCAAATAAAATAACAGCGAAGCCCGTAAGGGTTATTATTATATCTTAAATATTCCTATTTTAAACAAACTGCTTTAAAATTTATTTTCGATTCGGTCGAAAATTCGATTTCCGAAACTATACGCCTTTTTTCGATGTTTGCAATAGGGTTTTGCCGTTTTTTACAAAATATTACAGCTGTATTTTCGATTTTATCGAAAATCAACTAGGGAGAAGCGATGCTGCATTTGTCTTTAGAAAATATCCGCTTAATCGACGCCATTGCGCGGACCGGCTCGCTTTCTGCCGCCGCCGAAACGCTCCATAAGGTTCCTTCGACCATCTCTTATACTGTCAACAAGCTCGAAAAACAGATGGGGTTGACCTTTTTTGAGCGGCACGGACCCAAAGTCAAGCTCACCAAAATCGGGCGGGCGCTTTTGGAAGAGGGGCGCGACCTCTTATTTGCCGCCAACGACCTTGAATTGCGGTTGAGGCGGCTTGCCGAGGGCGTCGAAACCGAGCTTGTCATCATGATCGACGAAACCTTAAACACGTCTGTCTATTCTAAATATCTCCTTGACTTTGAGCGTTCCGCCATTTGCACACAGATTTATTTCCGGCGCGTGGTGTTTTTAACGGCATGGGACGCGCTTTTGGCGCGCCGTGCGGATTTAATCATTGCTTCGGGGGACGGACCTTCCGGCGGGGGATACCGATCACTCCTTTTAGGAGAAATGAATTTTGACTTTTGTGTCGCGCCTGATCACCCGCTCGCCTACGAAGAAAAACCGCTCAAAGTTGAGCAGTTGTCCAAATATCCGGCGATCATTCTTTCCGACAGCGGACGCAAAGAGCCCTTGAGAACCTCGTTACTACGGTTTGGAACCAATTTAATCGTTGTCGATCAAATGGCAGACAAAATTCGCCTGTTGAAAGAAGGCGTGGGTTACGGGTTTCTTCCGCACTACAACGCGTTGCCGTCGGTTGAAAACGGGCATTTGGTGGTATTGCCGGTGGAGGAATCCCGAAAAAACGAGCGGTTTTATCTGGCATGGCGCGCCGGCGACGACGGTCGCGCGCTTTCTTGGTGGCGGGAACAGCTCTGTAAGCCCTTGACCAAGAGCGATTTTATGAGTGGCGAATAAAAAGCGCATTCGGCGCGGACAAACTTGTGCCCGCCCGCGCCGAAATAAAACATTCTTACTTACGCCCTTACTTACGCTCCTGCTTTTTGCACGGCGACCATCGCGTCCGCGAAGGTCTCAACGTTCTTATCGTTCAACCCCGCCACACAAATTCTGCCGCTCTCCACAACGTAGATGGACTGCGTTTCGCGTATCTTCTTGACTTGCGCGGCGGTCAGCCCCGAATAGGAGAACATGCCTTTTTGATTCACGATGTAATCGTAATTTGTCGAGGGGTTCAACTGAGACAAACGGCGATGCAGGGCAACGCGCATTTTTTGGATGCGTCCGCGCATGTCGCCCAATTCTTTTTCCCAGAGCGCGCGCAATGCCGGATCGGTCAACACTTTGGCAACAATCGCCGCGCCGAAGGTTGGCGGATTGGAATAATTGGCGCGGATGATGCGTTTTATTTGCGATTGAACACGCGCGGCATCGTCGCTACTGCCGGTCAAGACGGTCAGCGCGCCGACACGCTCGCCGTACAGTGAAAACGACTTGGAAAATGAGCTGGCAATGAAGACGGGCATTTTGCGTGCGGCAAATTGGCGCACCGCAAAGCTGTCTTCGGCAAGCCCAAACCCAAACCCTTGATACGCGATGTCTAAAAACGGAACGAGATTTTGACGCTCGATCAAATCCACGATGCGCACCCAATCTTCATTGGAAGGGTCAACACCGGTCGGGTTATGGCAACACGCATGAAGCACGATCACGTCACCCTTTTGCGCCGTTTTAAGCGCGCCCAACATCGCGTTGATGTCGTAGCCGCCGGTCACGTTGTCGTAATACGGGTAATTGACCACAGACAGTCCGGCATCTCCAAAAATGGCTTTATGGTTATCCCACGTGGGTGCGCTGACCCAAACTTTGGCGTTTGGGGAAAACCATCTCAAAAAATCCGCGCCGATTTTAAGCCCGCCCGTGCCGCCCAACGATTGAATGGTCGCACCGCGTTTTGCCGCAATCACTTCGTGATCTTTCCCTAAAAGCAACTCCTGAACCGCTTGTTTATAGGCGGGCATACCGTCTTGCGGTAAATAGGTGCGCGGCGACGGGTTTTCCATCAGCGCGGCGATTGCCTGACGCACACACGACAACACCGGAACTTTTCCGTTGTCGTCGCAATACACCCCGATCGAAAGATTGATTTTGTGAGAATGAGTATCTGCCTGAAAGGCATCGTTTAACCCTAAAATCGGGTCACGCGGCGCCATCGCAACATCGGCAAAGAATGGAAAACTGCTCATATGAACCCCTATAAAATAAAAAACCCATCGGAACGCCCAATGGGTTTGTGAAAAAAAGCAACCAATCAGGCTTTCTGCGCTTGTTGCGCGCGAGCTTTATCGCGCTCCCGTTTTGCTGCCGTATCTTTCTCGACCTTCTTTTCCGTCCAGCGATAAAGCCAGAACGTTCCGACGATCATCAGGATGATCGTGATTAAACTCAAAATACCGACATCCGTAAACAATAATTCTTGAAGCATATCCGGTTCCTTTCAATTCATGAAAATCACGTTTGAGACCTTTGCAATACCTCCCAATTTTGACCGGAGTGATTTTGCAAAGGTTTCAGTTTAGCGCATTTAAAAACGTTCTTGTCGACGTTGCGCATTTATTTTTCGCCGCGCAGATCGTGGAAAAGAGCGAGCGCCTTTTTGTCCGACCCGTAAGCCAACATGAGCAAAAGCTGCACGTGTTTAGGCGTGGGCGATTTCCCGTTTTCGTAAGAACTGCCGACGGATTGCCGCACCATGAGCCTTTCCCAAAATTCGGCTTGGTTTAATTTAAATTTGCCGCGAATTTCCCGCAAACTTAATTGGTCGATATTGCGACCGCCGTTGAGCGAGGTTAAGTTTGCACGCAATTCTTTCAAGGAAGTCAGCGACCTTTGTTGGCTTCCGTACACCAAGGTTAATAGATAACGGACGGTTTCGGGCATGGCGCATTTGCCTTGCTCATACAAAGCGCCGCAGTTGGGCACGCCGACCTTCATCCAAAATTTGCGTTGCGACAACCCCCGTTTTTTTCGTAAGTCGCGCAGAATCGCGCCGGTGGATTTTTGGGTTTCCGCTAAAGCGCGGGCGTCGGGTTTTGCCGGCGGTTCCGCCGTTGATTTTTCGCG
>JAIRPA010000124.1 GCA_031257235.1 Burkholderiales bacterium
ACGAAGAAGCCGCCGGCTTAATCAATCACGAAGAAATCAAAGCCCGCGCGATTGAATCGGTGGAGCAAAACGGCATTGTCTTCATCGACGAAATCGACAAAATCGCGTCGCGGCAAAACACCGGCGGCGCGGATGTCTCGCGTCAAGGGGTGCAACGCGATTTGTTGCCCTTGGTGGAAGGCACGACAGTCTCCACCAAGTACGGCATGGTGCGCACCGATCATATTTTGTTCATCGCTTCCGGCGCGTTTCATGTGTCTCGTCCTTCGGATTTAATTCCCGAACTGCAGGGGCGGTTTCCGATTCGCGTGGAGCTGGCTTCGCTTTCCGTCTCCGATTTTGAAAGTATTTTGACGGCCACCGACGCTTGTCTGACGCGCCAATACGAATCGTTGATGGCGACCGAAAACGTCACCTTGAACTTTGCGCCGGACGGGGTTAAAAAACTCGCGGAAATTGCGTTTCAAGTCAATGAGCGTCAAGAGAACATCGGCGCGCGAAGACTCTATACCGTCATGGAGCGGCTCTTGGAAGACATTTCGTTTCATTCGTCAAAGCACTCCGGGCAAACGATCGAAATCACCGGCGCGTTTGTTGAAAAAACCCTCTCCGGCATCGTCAAAGATCAAAAATTGTCGGATTATATTTTGTAGTAATTTGATCCATTATCCGTAAAAGCCAATACCATGAATTTATTAAAAGCGATGGGAACGGTCAGTGTGATGACGTTTTTGTCGCGGATCACCGGTCTGATTCGTGAAGTTTTAAAAGCCGCTATTTTTGGTGCGGGCGCGCAGGTGGATGCTTTTGAAGCCGCGTTTCGTTTGCCGAATTTGTTGCGTCGTCTTTTTGCGGAGGGCGCGTTTTCGCAAGCGTTCGTGCCGGTCTTAACCGAATACAACCGTCAGCGAGGCGTTGACGCCACCAAGGAATTGGTCAGTAAAACCACGGCGCTTTTGGGGTTGGCTTTGTTGGTCGTCACGGTGATCGGCGTCATCGCCGCCCCGATTTTGGTTTACGTCTTGGCCGGCAGCTTTGCCAAAACGCCCGGCAAAGTTGAATTGACCACGCTTTTAATTCGCATCGTTTTTCCTTATATCTTTTTCATTTCATTGGTTTCGCTGTCCGGCTCTATTCTGAATGTTTATCGTAAATTCGCAGTGCCGGCAGTCACGCCCGTTTTGCTCAATTTTTCATTCATCGGCGCCGCGCTTTTTTTAACGCCTTACTGTGATCCGCCCGTGTTGGCATTGGCCATGGGTGTGGCGGTGGGCGGGTTGATTCAATTGTTGTGGCAGCTTTATCCGCTTTATAAATTAGGGATGCTGGTTCGCCCCCGATTGGAATGGAAACACGAAGGGGTTCGACGCATTTTAAAATTGATGTTGCCGGCGGTGTTGGGCGTCTCCGCGGCGCAGATTTCGATTTTAATCAATACCCAGCTGGCGGCGTTTTTAGGCGATGGTCGCATTTCATGGATTACCTACGCCGATCGATTGATGGAGTTTCCAAGTGCTTTATTGGGCGTGGCGTTGGGGACGGTTTTATTGCCCTCGCTTGCAAAACATCACAGCGACGCCAATCCAAAAAAATACGCAGAATTATTAGATTGGGGCTTGCGCTTGGCGTTACTCTTAGCCCTTCCGGCAACCTTGGGATTGATGTTGTTGACCGTCCCTGTCATCGCCACCCTCTATCAATACGGGCATTTTTCGGTTGAGGATGTTTGGCAAACCCGTGTCGCGCTTTTGGGGTATGGTTTGGGCTTGCCCGCACTCATCATGATTAAAATTTTGGCGCCGGGTTTTTATGCGCGGCAGGACACCAAAACCCCGGTGCGATTCTCATTGATCGCCATATTCGTCACCCAAGCCATTTCGATTTCAACCATGTGGTTTATCGGTCACGCGGGATTAACCTTGGCGATTAGTATCGGCGCGTGTTGTAATGCGTTGTTGCTGTTTCATCAATTATGGCGCAGAAAAATCTATACCCCCAACGCCGGCTGGTTGCCGTTTATGCTTAAACTTTCTATAGCACTTCTTTTATTGGGCATCACGCTTTACTTTTTATCGGGTGATCCTGAAACTTGGTTATCCGTCTCTTGGAAAGAAAAACTGCCGCGCCTTTTACTCGTGATGACGGCAGGTGCCGCGGTTTACTTCATCACACTTCGCCTTTTGGGTTTTAGAATCCAAAATTTCGCGCGACGGGAAGGGGAGTAATCAGGGTTTCGCCCAAAAGTGAAAAGGCGGAAAAACCGGATTGCGGATCAAGTCCGCAATGACGCCGCCTAAAGGCGGCGTGGATTCTGCGACTTCGCCTGCTGTCGCAGGCTTGCGCTTAAATGACGGCACTCTGATTCCTGACCTCTGATCCCTGAATTACTTTTTGCCGAACATCTGATTCCTAACCACTAACCACTGATCCCTGACTTCTGATCCCTGAATCCCTGTTGCGGTGGCACAACAAACTATGTTTTTGGCATTCGTTATTTGCGTAAAAAATCGCAAAAAAGAAGGCGGCGTGTCGAGCCGATCGCCCAATAATTGATCGTTTTTCCGCGTTGGATCGCCAATCGCGCCGACTAAAATCCGCATGGTTCGCCGTTGCCGTGAAAGCAAGGACTTATTAACGTTTGCTGTTACCGAATATTGACGAATGCCACTAAGTATTGATGTAGAATGAACACCTGTCGCTAGATATAGCGTCAATAAGTAAATACGAAGCCCCAAGTGTTGCCCATCAATCACATTAAGAAAGGATGACCATGTCTGCTGTCTCGAACGTTTCGCCTGCCAATGACGGCATTAACGAAGCCACATTGTTGCCGCGTTTTGCCATCAAACGCGACGGAAACAAAGTTGCCTTTGATCTTTCCAAAATTGCGACGGCGATTGCGCTGGCAGGGCAGGCCACCGGGGAGTTTGACCAAAAAGAAGCGCAGATTTTGGCGTCGCAGGTCGGCCGGGTTTTGGCGTTTAAGTCGGTGGGCGGTGTCCCGACGATTGAAGCGATTCAAGATCGCGTCGAAGAAACCTTGATTGCCGCCGGGTACTACGTGACCGCGCGCGCGTACATTGTCTACCGCGAAAAGCACAAACTTTTACGCGATCAACGCAGAACCTTGATTGATGTGGAAAACGCGGTGGAAGAATATCTGGATCAACGCGATTGGCGCGTCAACGCGAATGCCAATCAGGGCTATTCTTTGGGCGGGTTGATTCTGAATGTGTCGGGCAAGGTGGTGGCCAATTATTGGTTGGATCACGTCTATGAGCCGGAGATCGGGCAGGCACACCGTGAGGGTGATGTCCACATCCACGATTTGGACATGTTGGCAGGTTATTGCGCGGGGTGGTCGTTGCGTCAATTGTTGTTTGAAGGTTTAAACGGCGTGCCGGGCAAAGTGGAAGCCGCGCCGCCCAAGCACATGAGTAGCGCGGTAGGGCAGATCGTCAATTTTTTAGGCACCCTTCAAAACGAATGGGCGGGCGCGCAGGCGTTTTCGTCGTTTGATACTTATATGGCGCCTTTCATTCGCAAAGACAACATGAGCTTTAAAGAGGTCAAGCAATGTATTCAAGAGTTGATTTACAACTTGAATGTGCCTTCGCGTTGGGGGACACAAACCCCGTTTACGAATTTAACCTTTGATTGGGTTTGCCCGGAAGACTTGCGTCCGCAGGCGCCGGTGATCGGCGGGGTGGAGCAACCCTTTACCTATGGCGATCTGCAAAAAGAAATGGACATGATTAACCGCGCCTACATCGAAGTGATGACCGAGGGCGACGCCAAAGGGCGCGTGTTCACGTTCCCGATTCCCACGTACAACATCACGCCGGATTTTGATTGGGATCACCCGAACTGCGAGATTTTGTTTGAGATGACTGCAAAATACGGGTTGCCGTATTTCCAAAACTTCATCAATTCCGAGTTAAAACCGAACATGATCCGCTCGATGTGTTGTCGTTTGCAGTTGGATTTAAGAGAGCTGTTAAAGCGTGGCAACGGTTTATTCGGCAGCGCGGAACAAACCGGCTCGGTGGGTGTGGTCACGATCAACTGCGCGCGTTTGGGGTATCGGTTTGCCGGCGACAAAGAAGGGCTTTATCGTCGCTTGGATCAATTGCTTGAATGGGCAAAAGACAGTCTTGAAATCAAACGTAAAGTGATCCAACGCTTAATCGATCAAGGATTATTCCCCTACACCAAACGGTATTTGGGAACTTTGCGAAATCATTTCTCGACCATCGGCATCAACGGCGTGAACGAAATGATTCGCAATTTTACAAAAGACAGCGACGACATCACCTCAGCGTTTGGTCAAAACTTTGCGGAAGAATTGTTGAATCATCTTCGCGCCAAGATGATCGCCTTTCAAGAGGCCACCGGTCATATGTATAACTTGGAGGCAACGCCTGCCGAAGGCACAACGTATCGGTTTGCCAAAGAAGATAAAAAACGTTTTGACGATATTTTGCAGGCAGGCACGCAAGAAGCGCCGTACTATACGAATTCAACCCAGTTACCGGTGGGCTTTACCGATGATCCGTTTGAAGCGCTCACAAGACAAGAGCCCTTGCAAACCAAATACACGGGCGGCACGGTGTTGCATTTGTACATGACCGAGCGCATTTCGTGTTCGACCGCGTGTCGTGATTTGGTGCGACGTTCTTTGGAACGTTTCCGCTTGCCGTACATCACGATTACTCCGACGTTTTCGATTTGCCCGGTACACGGTTATCTTGCCGGGGAACATGAGTTTTGTCCGAAGTGCGATGAAGCATTGATCGCGCAGAAAAAAACGGAAGCCACAAGCGCGGACCTTGTGGTGTAAAAGGCGGGTCGGATTAAATCCGGCCTAATTGATGAAACAGTCTCCGAGAAACGGAGTCTAATAAGACCAAGAACCCGGACAGGTTTTTGTTTTTGTAAGTGAGGAAAAAAATGAACGTTAATGGGAAAATCAACGAAAACACCAATGGATTAAGGGAGAGTGAAAGACAACGTTGCGAAGTCTGGACGCGCGTGATGGGTTATCACCGCCCGGTGTCGTCGTTTAACATCGGCAAAAAAGGCGAACATAAAGAACGTCGCTTCTTCTGCGAAGCCAGAGTATCGGCGGCAAGAAGTTAAACCGTCATTCATCATTTTTAGGGCGATCGCTTTGATCGCCCTTTTTTTTGCAAGGGGAAGGACTTGCCCGCCCCGCTCGCGCGCCAAAGGCTACGTGTGGATGCTGCGTTTCAGGGATCAGGGTTTCGGGAATCAGGGATCAGGGATCAGGGATCAGGGATCAGAAACGCCGCCGCAAATGCGGTGCATCGAATTTGGCGACCATTCCTCACCTTCCTTCGTCATTGCGGGCAGACCGCCTGCGGCAGGCAGACCCGCAATCCGGTTTTTTGACATTGCAAAACGCGGAATCAAACATCAAACAACAATCGTAATCTCTCACTCCGTCATTTAAGCGCGAGCGAAGCGCAGTCGCAGAATCCGTGCCGCCGTTATTACAAAAAAGGATCAGGCTTTGCCTGTCCTTTTTGGGTACCCCCACCGCCCAACCCGAACTGCCCAAAACTCAAACCGCCAAAAAGTAGGTTTCCACTTTTTGGCGTTGAGTGTAGGTTTTCACTTTTGGGCGAAAACGGACTTTGCCGTTCAACAAGCGGCGGGGCGAACGCCTGATGAGTACGCGCAAGAGCAAGCGTACCTAAAAATTGCCAAAGATTTTATAATCGGGCTGACTCCGGTGGGTACAGCGATGGAGATCGGAAAAGCCGAGAGCTTGGA
>JAIRPA010000064.1 GCA_031257235.1 Burkholderiales bacterium
GGACGAAACCCCGAACGCTCTTGCCGCCATCACATATTCACGCGAACGATGTTTTATATACTCGGCGCGAATCAAACGAAAAACGCCCGTCCAGCCGGTCAAGCCGAAAATTAACACGACGGTAAAAACGCCGCGTTGCTGCAAAACGGCGGCAATGGCAAGAATTAACAACAAATAAGGAATCGCCACAAAAACGTTGTAAAGCCAATTGAGCGCATCATCCCAATAACGACCGTAATACCCCGCCACCGCGCCCAATAAGGTTCCAAACAGGGTGGCCAGAATGGCGGCGGTCAAGCCGACCAATATCGACGTTTGCGAACCTTTGATGGTTTTTTGCAAAACATCATGTCCCCAGCGGTCTCCGCCCAAAGGCAGTGACTCTTGTTTGATCGTGGACAAAGTTGGGGTTTGCGATGTCGTCAAGAAGGAACGTAAGGTGTCTGCCAAGGGGTCAATCACCTCCGTGTTGTCTCCGACGAACCCGGCGCTGTCATCGGAGACAAACGAATTTAATAATTCGGCAAGCGGGTCAATCACGGATAAATTCAAAGGTTCATCGTCACCGTCTGACGGCGAAGGTTCGATAACCGCATCCGCAACAATATCCTGCGGCGAATCAAGAAGCCCCCAAAAATCCGGCGGCGCGTTGTTGATGCCGACTTCCCGATCCCAATCCCGCGCGATCAAGCCTAATGAGGAAAGTACCACCAACCCCAAAAACAAAAAGACAATCACGAACGAGACCACACCGACGCGGTCAGTCATAAACCGTTCTTGCGCCAAGCGCCAAAACCCGCGGGAATTCGATGTCCAAACGTGTTTCATCATTTCAACTCGACGCGCGGATCCGCCGCTTTATAGATTAAGTCTGCCAATAAATTGGTGACCATAGTCGCAATCACCACATAGACGGTCACGGCTTTGATCACCGGAAAATCCGAACGCTCCACCGCCAATAAGACTTCCCGACCGATGCCCGGCACAGAAAAGAAACGTTCAATCAAAAAAGTGCCGGTGAGGAGTCCGGGTAAAGAGGCCATCAATGTGGTAATGATGGGAATGAGCGCGTTACGCAACACATGCACACCCAAAATGCGTCGCTCGGTTAAGCCTTTGGCGCGCGCCGTTCGGATGTAATCTTGTTGCATTTCGTCGATCATGAAGGTTCGATACAAACGCAAGCTCGGCGCCAAGCCCACGACCAGCCCAATGGCAATCGGCAATACCGCAAACCGGAATAGATTATCCGCCAACGTTTCGCCCCAACCCTGCACCGGGAACCACCCCAGCCGATACGCGAAAATATATTGAAAGACGATGATGTACACCAACACGGAGACCGACATGCCTATCGTACACAACGCCATCACGCTGCGATCTATCCAAGAACCGCCAACGCGCGCCACAAACAACGCCAGCGCCACCGCCAGCAACGTTTCTAAGAACATCAGCGGCAACAAGATGGTGACAGACGGGATAAGGCGCGTTAATAGAATGGAAGAAACGGGCTCATTGGTGCTCCAGCTTGCGCCAAAGTCTCCCGTAAAAATCTGTTTGACGAAGACCCAAATTTGAACATACGACGGTTGATCCAATCCCAATTGGTGACGTATGTTTTCGATTTGTGAGGCATTGGATATTTTGCCCGCCAAAACATAGGCAGGGTCTCCCCCCACCCAATTAAATAAAATAAATAACAATAATATAACGCCCAATAAAATAGGCACCATATTTAAAACACGCCGAAAAATATATATTGCCATATACTATCTTCTCGTGTATTGACTTTTGATGGCGAGATCAATATCCATATATTGCCAGGTCGCGCTTAATATCGGGTGGCTTTTGTAGCCGATCAGCCAAGGGCGCACCAGCGTATTTCTTTCACGCGACACGCCCAACCCCCACGCGCCATCCACTTCCATCTGCCGCGTCATCTCCAAAAACAAACGGTTTCTTTCGGGGGAATCGGGCATGCGTTGCGCCTTTTGATAAAACTCATCAAAGGCAGCGGATTGATAACATCCGTTATTGCTTTCGCCGGTGTTCGGTCCATACAAAAGTTGCATGAAGTTATCGCCGTCGGGATAATCGGCCGTCCATGCCGCGCTCCACATTTGCAATTGACACGCCCTCGCCGCTTTGACATGGTCGGCAAACTTGCCGGGAATAAATTCTATTTTGACCGCAATGGCGTCCATCGACTTTTTCCAAAGCTCATTGAATTGCCGTTCGATGGCAGTGGTGCCCGTGGACATTTTTAAAACCAACGGCGTGCCGTCCGGCATCGTGCGCCACCCGTGCGCGTCTTTTTTATAGTCAAAAGCGTCCAAGAGCTTATTGGCAGTGATGGGATCATAACGATTCAAGGGACGATACCGATCATCATGCCCGATCACCCCCACCGGAATCGGCATTGTGGCGGGAATCGCCTGCCCTTTTCGGATGACGCGAATTTCTTCATCGCGGTTGTACGCCATGATAATCGCGCGGCGCAACGCGAGCTTATCGTTGGAAAATCCGCCGACAATCGGGTCTTTAAAATTAAAAAAGGTATAAGTAATTTCGGGAATGATGTTTCGTACCAAACGCACCCCTTCTTTTTCCCAGAGGGGTTTTAACGTGCGCTTAGGCGTCAATACTTCATCTCGGAACGAGCCAATACCGGAAAAATCCAGTTCATACCGTTTGAACGCAAGCCAGCTCGATTGTTCTTCTTCAATGATCGAGATTTCAACGCGATCAATCAAAGGCAACTCTTTGCCTTTCATGGCTTGAATCAGGGGGTCGTCGTCGATTTCGCTTAAATCAAAATCCCATTTTATTTTTCGATAGGAAGGGCTTTTCTCCAGCGCGAGTTTAGAGCCGCGCACCCATTGGGTTAATAGATACGCGCCGGTGCCCACCGGATGCGACCCGATGTCGTCCCCATAGTATTCGACGACTTCCTGCGCCATCACCGATAAAGGCGTGTGTGCCACGATATAACCAAAGTTGTAATCCGGCGCGTTGAGGCGAACTTGGAAGGTATAACGATCAATCGCTCTTAATCCGTCAACCGGCGTTTTATAGTCAAACGTGCCGGATTGACGCGCCTGCTCGACCACGGCATCAAGCCCTTGTATTTTTCCGTCCAAGAGAAAAGTCCAACTGGAGCGAACCTTAGGGTCTAAAACGCGCTTAAAACTATAAACAAAATCATCGGCGGTGAGCTCGCGGGGATTGCCCGAAAAAGCGGGGTCATCTTGGAAGAACACATTTTTTTTGATGCGGAAGGTATAGACCTTTCCGTCTTGACTGATGTCCGGCAGGGATTCCGCCAACATCGGTATGAGCTTGACCGGACGGGCAAGATAATCGTAAGTCAACAGCCGCTCGAAAACGGCTTCGTTGACCGTGCTTGAATAAAGATCACTCACATACGCGGGATCAAAATTAGTGACTGCTGTCGGAAATGCCAATCGTAAAATCTTTTGAGGGGGATCGTCCGCGAACGCGACCGTCGAAAAAAACAGGGCCATTAAAGCCAATCCACGTATCGCTTTCCGCGTTTCAGCAAGATGAATGCGCATTCTTATTCCTTGAACCACCAAAACGGCAATGTGAAATGATACCTCAATTGATCGATGATCGCGGATTCGGGTATTCGGCAAAAAATAAAACCGTTCGGCAAAAAGTAAACCCCTACTTTTTGCCGGTTGGAATTTCCAAAAAATCACAGGGGGACCCTGATGATTTTTTGCGGGAAGGGCGGCGTGGATTCTGCGACTTCGGCACTTCGTGCCTTCGCGCAGAATGACGAGCTCTGATCCCTGATTCCTGACCTCTGATCCCTGAAACCCAATCCGGTTTTTCCGCTTTTAACGGGCGAGACAAGCCTCGCCCCTACACCTGATTCCTGACTTCTGCCCCCCGACAAAAAAAAACAATGTCATTAACTATTTCAAAATTTCACAATTCAGGGATTTGCTGTTGCAATATTGGTGACAGAATAATAAATATTTGGCATCCAACGATTGATTTTACAAAAATCCGTCATCCTCCGCTGTATGATCTTTTCACATCTTGACAAGATGTAAAAGGCGTAAAA
>JAIRPA010000134.1 GCA_031257235.1 Burkholderiales bacterium
CGCGGAAGGTGAGGCGATCCACGATTTGGGTGATCGAAAGAACAATCACCGCGGCAAGGGTGACAAACGCCGCATTAAGACCGTGCATCCGCTCGGTGATCCACAAAATCAGGCACAACGACAAAACAACAGCGGTAATGATTTCGTTTTTGGTGATGGGTCCCAATGCTTTTCTTTGTGCCACTAAGGCTTCGTTGGTGGCGGTGATGGTGGTGCTGTCCACATGGTAGAGAAAATGGATGACAAAATAGCCTAAACCCAAGGTCAGGACAATCCACGGAATTGAGGCGACAAACCACATCATGTAAGAAACGGGGTATTGATCGCCCAATGCGCCGATGATGACGTAGTTGATGAAGGTCGCACTGATCATCGTGGGGATCATCAAACCGATGGATAAAAACATCGAAGCAAAAAGGCCGGATGCCCCCTTGCTGCGCCGTTTAAATCCCATCGCGTCGCTGATCGACAAAGCCAGTGGAGACATCAGGGTGACTTTAACCGCGCCTGAAGGAATCATCGGAGACACGATAAAGCCGGTTAAAAGTAAAGAAAGGGTTTGCCATTTATACGTGACGGGGAAACGGGTCATCATAAAAAGCGCGATTCTTTTTAATAGCCCGCATTTGGCGACGGCGGCGGCAAGCACCATGGCTCCTACGACCAACCACCACGTGGTGGTGGTAAACGCGCCGAAGGCTTGCGCCACGGTGACGCATTTGGTGGCCGCCCAAGCCGTACACATGGCAAGCCAGCAGACGTAGTCCGGCATGATCTCGACCATAGAGAGAATCACAAAACACACAAAAATGCCCAGCCCTAACATGGATTTTGTGGTCAAGGGTTCAGGAGGGGTTAAATTTGCAATCACTATGCCGATAGTGACCGCGACGAGAAGAACGATGATTTTAATTATTTTATCTTTGGATAGTGACATGATGGCACACTCTATATAACATTTAAAATAGTCATGAGGTTTTGTGTTTCAACCCTTTGTTTAGTGACTTAATTCACATCCTTATAAGTTCACGATGGCTTGAGTTTAAAGTACGAATGAAGGCTAAAAAAAGAATAACGTTAGGTAGTTTTAGAAACTTTATTTTAAAATTTCTACCCGTTCCGGTATTCAACACCAAAGGTGCCGCGCGGAAACTCCCATTTTTCTAAGAGCGTTTTGCCACACACAATCCGGCACGTTCCGCATTCCAAACATCCCGCCACTTCAAAACTCACCGAACCATCGTCTTTGAGTTTATATAAGCCCGCCGGGCAGGCGTTGATCAATTTTTTAATCTCGGTGATGTCGGGATGATCTTTCAAAATAATATGAGGATGATCTTCATCCACATTGAACTTGTTGGCGTTTAATTTAAGGTCAACATTGACGGTATGGGGTGTATGGGTTGTGTGGTTCATATCGCTCTTACGCCGCAAATGGCGTCCTTGATTAAATTAAGATACCCGCCTTTTTGACAGCAAGACATCACCTTTTGATACAAAGGTTTGGCAGGGGTTCCGTCCACCGTAAAAAGGTCTGCCATGAAGTCTGCCGCCATCTTCGGATAGTGGTTGAATATCCGAGGATTTTCTAAAAATAAGGGGAGTTTTTGATACTGCTTTAAGTCTTTCATCAGATAACTTTCATCAAGAAGGGTTTGATAAGAAGATAACCCGGTCTTGCTAAAATCGTTTCTTTCTTTGGCATGTAAGACAGTCAACGCCGCCGCCTCACCGCTGGTCACGGCTAAATCCATGCCGCGAATGGTGTAGCCGAGATTAAGGCACAACCCTGCCGCGTCCCCGATGATGATCACGCCGTCTCGCACCAGCTCCGGCAGCATGTTGATCCCCGCTTCCGGGACCACATGCGCCGAATACTCGCGCAATTGCGCGCCTTCTATCAGTGGACGAATCAAAGGATGATTTTTGAAGTCTTCCATCATTTGAGGGACGGTTTTAGAGGAAGACTCAATGTGCTGTAGCCCACACACCACGCCCAACGAAAGGCTGGATTGATTGGTGTATAAAAACCCTCCGCCCATCTTGCCGTTGGAAGGAAAACCGGCAAAAAGCCAGCACGCGCCTTCATGATCTTTAAGGTTAAAGCGGTTTTGAATCTTATCTTTATGGAGCTCTAATAATTCTTTGACGCCGACTGCCGCGGCGTTTGCCTTGATGGGTTTGACCATGCCGAGCTTTTCGCCTAAGAGGGAATTAACCCCGTCCGCCAAAATAACAACATTAGCCTCAAGCGATTCTCCGTCGGCTTGTACGCCGACGACTTTTCCGTCTTCCGTGATCACTTCATCCACACGCGTTCCGGGAATCCATTGCGCGCCTGCCGCTTCCGCTTGCTCCATCAACCACCGGTCAAAAGGACTGCGCAACACGGTATAAGATTCTTCATGGGGCATTTGAGCGCGAAAGCCGGTGTAATCCAAAGTCACCCCGCTATCCTCCGTTAGAAATGAAACTCTTTCTTTGATGACTTTTCTTTCAAGAGGAGCTTTTCCGGCAAATCCGGGCATGATCTTTTCTAAGCTGTGCGCGTACAATCTTCCGCCGGTCATGTTTTTGCTCCCGGCAAAATTGCCGCGCTCGATCACCACAACATTCGCCCCGGCTTTTGCCAAGACATAAGCCGCAACACTTCCGGCAATCCCGGCACCGACAATAATGGCGTCAAATTTATCTTCAGACATAGTTTATTTTTTTTGTGTGTTAATCAAATACCGATATTTTTTAGGGTTGAATCGTCAGGCAAGCGCTTTAATCAAGGCAGGGATGACTTTATAAATATCCCCGACAATCCCGTAATCCGCGTTTTGAAAAATCGGTGCGTTTTTGTCTTTGTTCACGGCAAAAATACACTGTGCCGCATTCACGCCTGCCATGTGTTGAATCTGACCGGAGACGCCCAAGGCAAGGTAGACCTCCGGCTTGAGGGTCACGCCGGAGACCCCGATATAACGGCTTTTGTCCATCCATTTTTCGCCCTCCGCAATGGGGCGGGTGCATCCTAATTCCGCACTCATCACCGCGCAAAGGGTTTCCACCGTTTTGATGTCCTCTTGATGGGCGATGCCGCGCCCGATACCGATCACACGTTTGGCTTGAGTGAGATCAACGATATTGCCTTCTTTTGCCTTGCATTCAATACATTGGATTCGTGCTTTAGGTTCGATAAAATCGACGGCAATCACTTCGCCGACTTGATTATTTTGACAAGAGGCGGGCTCAAACGCCCCGACGCCGACGGTGAGGAGAGCGACGGTTGATAAAATTTTTTCTTTGCCCAATGCCAAACCGCCATAGACTCTATGGGTGGCGTGAACGCCTGTTTCCGTGACGGTAATATCGGCGGCATCATTGATGACCCCGGCTTTTAATCGCGCGCCGAGCTTTGCCGCTAAGGCTTTTCCGCTTCGCGTGGCGGGTAAGAGCACCAATGATTTTGCGGTCTCTTTTTTGATGGTGTCCGCCAGCGTGGGTGCATAGTCTTCGATGAGGGTATCCAAAGGGCGATCACCTAAGGTATAGACACGATTTGCCCCATACGAAAAAGCGTCACGGATTTGGCTTTCATCGCCCCACACAAAAACCGATACTTTTTTCCCCAAGCGTGCGCCGCCTGAAATGAGTTCCGGCAAACGCGAACGCTCATCGCTCACAATCCATACATGGTCTAATTGATACATTTTATTCTCCTGATACGTGACCTTGACACTCTTTTTTCTTACCTTAAATGCAGGGTTGATCACGGTTTTAATTATTGAATGGCCTTTTTTAAATGTTGAGCAAATGCCGCTATTTTTTCTTCATCGTCGCCCTCAATGAGGGTTAAAGCCCGTTCTTTTTGTAGGGGGGCAACCATCTCGATCATTTCGGTGTTGATATCGCTACTCGGTTCAAAACCCATATCCGCAAAGCTGTAAGCCACCACCGGTTTTTTTGCCGCGCCCAAAATGGCTTTCATGTTGGGAATTTTGGGAACATTGATGTCTGCGGTCACGGCAATCACCGCCGGCAAAGGAATGGATAAGACTTGAACTTTATCTTCCAAGGTTCGCTCGACCGTGATGTGATCGGGCGACACCGAAAGGATTTTGCTGATGGCGTTGATGGCGGGGATGTCCAGCTCTTCGCCCAGTAAAAGTCCGACTTGTTGCGCGTATAAGTCTCCCGATCCGTCGCCGCAGATGATTAAATCAAACCCGATTTTTCGGGAGGCGGCGGCCAACACGCGCGCGCTGACCTGCGGCAGTGCGTGACTCAAAGCATCATCCATGACCAAGGTTAAATGATCCACACCACGGGAAAGAACGTCTTTGCGAACTTTTGAATTTTCAAGTAATTTTTTTTCTCCGACACAAAGTGCCGTGACCGTGCTGCCTTCATGGACGGCGGCGATTTGTACGCCCGCTTCAATCGCGTTGAGGTCAAACGGATTGAGCTTAGGCATGGCTTGCCCTAAATCGAGTGTTCTTTTAGCGGTTATCGTAATATCCTGTTCATCGTAAACTATTTTCTGACCTATAATTATTTTCATCGCGCCTCCGGTTGCTTTCTTGTTCGCCACTCTCACGGCTTTTGCCGCGACGGGTTTTTATTCAAAGCAATGAATCCCTGTTGGGTTTCTATTGCATTTTTTAAGATTAGCAAACCTTAAAAGCAGAAAACAGAATAACAATAGGTAGTTTTCAGGGTTTCAGGGGTTCGGCAAAAAGTAAAAACCTACTTTTTGCCGGTAATATTTTCCAAAAAATCGCGGGGAGACCCCGACGATTTTTTGTAGGAAAAGCAA